>NZ_KV791979.1:44726-102698 GCF_001808035.1 Proteus sp. HMSC14B05
CATCTAAGATACGGCTACGTGAAGCAGATAAGTTATTAACAGTGTTGTTTAAGTTATTGATAGTAGATTGGAAACGGTTTTGAATTGCACCTAATTTAGAGCGGCTTTCATCAACCTTACTAATTGCGTTATCTAAAGTTGCTAAAGCGTTATCCTTAACATTTAAAACTTTAACATCTTTACCTGCATCTGCAGTAAATTTAGTGGTTTTACTACCAGTAAACTCAACTTCACCAGTAGTAGTACCTGATTTTAATGTAAAGTCTGATTTGCTTACTACGTACTCGTCGCTACCATCATTTAAGACAACTTTACTAGCAGAAACCTTACCATCTACTTTATACTCTTTTACTGAAATACCAGTCGCATATTTTGCACCACCTGAAACACCGATATCTTTCGCATCGATTGCATCACCTGCTGCTGTAACCCCTTTTTTCTCTGTTTTAGCATCAAACAGTTTATCACTAGCAACACCTAATGTGTCGTTATCAATTTTATCTAAATTGAATTCAATCACTTCATTGTCATTAGTACCCACTTGAATGGTCATTTTTGACTTTTCACCACTCAACACTTTTACACCGTTAAACTGAGTTTGTTCTGAAACACGATTGATTTCATCTAAACGTTGATTAACTTCGTTTTGGATAGAGTTGATATCTGAGTTAGAGTTAGTCCCGTTTTTCGCTTGAACGGTTAATTCACGAATACGTTGTAAGTTATTGTTGATTTCGTTCAATGCACCTTCAGTGGTTTGAGACACTGAAATACCATCATTCGCATTACGAGATGCTTGAGTTAAGCCGTTAATATTTGAAGTGAAACGGTTAGCAATAGCTTGACCTGCCGCATCGTCTTTCGCGCTGTTAATACGCATACCTGAAGATAAACGTTCAATTGCATTACCAAGTGCGCTTTGTGAACGATTTAGATTATTTTGAGTGACTAAAGACAGATAATTAGTATTAATAACTTGTGCCATACAATATTCCTTCAATTTTATTTGAAAATTTTTAATTAATAGGTTTGTTATTACACTCCTGTAATAACGTTGCCTAAACACTATCGTCATTAAATCGAAGGTATTTATGTGTTTTCGCGTCGCGAAAATAGTAAAAAAAGCCAATTAATTAATTTATAAGAGATAATGACTAGCAGAAAAAACAAAAATAGATGGAGAGAAAAAAATAAACTAAAACAGAGTGAGTTTAAATATAAAATAGAATGACAAAAAAGACCCTCAGATGAGGGCCTTTGATATAGAAAGGTATCTTTTGTGTCAGGGTACGAATTAACGTAACAGAGACAGAACAGTTTGTGGTACTTGGTTTGCTTGAGCAAGTACTGAAGTACCCGCTTGTTGCAAGATTTGACCACGGCTCATGTTAGAAACTTCTGTTGCATAGTCAGCATCTAAGATACGGCTACGTGAAGCAGATAAGTTGTTAACAGTGTTGTTTAGGTTGTTGATAGTAGATTCAAAACGGTTTTGAATCGCACCTAATTTAGAACGGCTTTCATCAATGGTGTTGATAGCTTTGTCTAAAGTTGCTAAAGCGTCATCTTTAACGTTTAAAGTTTTAACGTCTTTACCTGCAGCAGCAGTAAATTCGTTACCAGCAACAGCTGAACCTGCTTTTAAGTTGATTTGTGTAGCAGTAGTACCATCAGCTTCAAAATCTGAAGCAGAAACTAAGTAGCTTTTACCACCTTCAGTTGCAACGAATTTACCATCAACAACTTTGCCATCTTCTTCGTATTTTTTAACTGTTAAACCAGCTTTTAGAGTAGTACCACCAGCAACACCTAAATCAGCAATAACAGCATCATCAGCACTTGCTTTCTTCTCACCTTTAGAAACGGTAGCTTCAGTGAACAGTTTATCGCTAGCAACACCTAATGTATCGTTATCAACTTTATCTAAGTTAAATTTGATAGTTTCATTATCGTTAGTACCAACTTGGATAACCATTTCTGATTTCTCACCGCTCAGTACTTTAACGCCGTTAAACTGAGTTTGTTCAGAAATACGGTTGATTTCGTCTAAACGTTCTTTCACTTCGTTTTGGATAGAAGTGATATCTGAATTAGAGTTAGTACCGTTTTTCGCTTGAACAGTTAACTCACGGATACGTTGTAAGTTATTGTTGATTTCGTTCAATGCACCTTCAGTTGTTTGAGCGATAGAGATACCATCGTTCGCATTACGTGAAGCTTGAGTTAAACCATTTACGTTTGAAGTGAAACGGTTAGCAATTGCTTGACCCGCTGCATCGTCTTTTGCACTGTTGATACGTAGACCAGAAGACAGACGCTCGATTGCACTTCCTAAAGTTCCCTGAGATTTGTTCAGGTTGTTTTGAGTTACCAGGGATAGATAGTTGGTATTAATGACTTGTGCCATAGCTAGATTCCTTTAAAATCAAGTCGATAAAATAAAAGTTTGCCTATTCATTTACGGTGTCAATCACCGGCAACAAGTTTATCGGCACCCCAGATACAACCTTTAACTTTTCCAACAAATTTTTCTGTGATTTTTTATAGAATCGTCATTAACTAAATGATATATAAAGAAATTAATTTATTATTTTTTTATATTATTTTTATCAATTCCCGTCATAAACCTTTTTTCTTATGCAAAATTCGACTTTAGTATTCAATGACAATAAAAGGCTTCTATATGGCGGTCTGTTTCCCTCATCAAAAATAGTAAATAGACGTAAACTTTTCGCCAATTCTTCCGATAACGCTGTGTAGGGATTATTTTACGAACACAGAAAGGAGACCAGTATGGCTGGTATTAGTGCACTAGGAATAGGCTCAAAGCTGCCACTTGGCGAGACATTAATGCAATTAGAAGCAGCAGAAAATAAGCGCCTTGAACCTTTAGACAAACAGATGAAAAGCTACGATGCACAAATTACTGCATATGGAAAAATTCGTAGCCAATTAGATAAATTACAGAAAGCATCTGAAGAATTAAAAAAATTCGATAAAATCGTCGCCACCAAAGTTGATGATGAGTTTGATGCCTTTAAAGTAACCACTGATGGTAAAGCAAGCATTGGTAATTATACGGTCTCTGTAACAGAGCTTGCCCATGCTCAAACACTGAAATCAAAAGCCGTCAGTGATATCAAAGATCCTATTGGTGAAACATTAGGTGAAGGCAAAACACGGACTTTAGTGATCACCCAAAAAGGTGAAAAAGAGCCTTTAAAAATAGAGTTAACAGACAGCCAAACTTCTATTATTGAATTACGTGATGCTATCAATAAAAAAGAAGGCAACGTTTCTGCCACTATTGTAAAAGCTCAAGATGGCGTTAACCATTTAGTTCTGACTTCTCGTAAAGAAGGTACAGATTCTCAAATGGAAATCACTGTTGAAGGTGATAGTAAGCTTAACGATTTTATTAGCTACTCCACTAAAACAAACAGTGGTGCAATGACAGAGATCGTTAAGGCAAATAATGCAAAGTTAACGATTAATGGGATTGAAATTGAACGTCAAACTAATGAAATTAAAGATGCGCCTGAAGGGATCACGTTAAATCTTAAGAAAAAAACCAATGATAATAAAGATGGCGTAGATAAACCTGAAATTATTACGGTTGCGCGTGATATTGAGCCAATGAAAAAGGCCATAAAAGCCTGGACAGACGCTTATAATGAATTAAATAAAACCTATAAAGATTTCACCAAGTACACCCAAGTTGAAAAAGGTGAAGATGCCTCTAAAGACAATGGTGTGTTATTAGGTGATACCACTAGCCGGATGATTATGTCTGAGCTAAAAAGCTTTATCACTCGTTCTCAATCTTCATCTGAGATTGATACCCTTAATAAAATGGGCATTAAATTTAAAGTAGATGGCACATTAGAAGTTGATGATAAAAAACTCGATAAAGCATTAAAAGAAAAACCCGCTAACGTCAAAGAGTTTTTTATGGGTGATGGTAAAGAAACAGGATTTGGTACTCAAACCTATAATTACCTGAAAAAAACACTGCAATCCAACGACGGCACCCTTGATATTGCCACTGATGGTGTTAAAAAACGTAAAAAATCGTTAGATAACCAAATTAAAAATACCAAACGTACTATTGAAGCGACGATGGAACGTTATAAAAAACAGTTTCAATTATTAGATAAAATGGTCAACTCCATGACTAACTCAAGTGCATCAATTGAACGTTTATTACGTTAATTTTTAAGTAGGATATTAGGATATTATGTATCAACAATCAGCCAGTAAAATGTATGCTCAAATTGATGTTGAAAGTGAGATTTTAAATGCTTCACCTTACCAGCTGATCCAAATCCTATTTAATGGGGCGCTAAGCGCCCTTCGCCGTGCATTAATATTAATGGAACAAGGAAATATCGCCGGTAAAGGAGAAAATATTTCTAAAGCCATTAACATTATTGGCAACGGCTTAAAACAGGGGCTGGATAAAGAAAAAGGGGAAGAGCTTGCTGAAAATTTAGCATTACTTTACGACTATATGATCACTCAACTACTCGATGCCAATTTAAAAAATAATCCAGAAAAAATTCATGAAGTCATCAAGTTATTAACTGAAATTTCTGATGCTTGGCAACAAATTGGCACACAGATTAATTCTTATTAAAAAGCGTGGACAGCAAATATGGATATAATGGCAGCTTACGAGCAGGTTTTGAAATTAAGTGAGCAAATGTTAACGCTTGCCAAAAATCAGCAGTGGGATCAGCTGATAGAAATGGAAATGGATTATTTAAAAAGTGTAGAAATTATCACTAAGATGATAAAACCCACTGAGGGTGAGCTGATAATACAACAGCAGCTCACCAATATGTTAAAGAAAATACTCGAAAATGAAAATGAGACGCGAAATTTATTACGAGCAAGATTAGATAAGCTCGCTGTTTTAATAAGACAGACTGAACAAGAGCAGAGGGTACAAAATAGCTATGGTCAGTTTTCAGAGCATAGTTATTATCCTGATCTCAATCTAAAATAACTTTCCTCTGCGCCAAAAGCGGTTTTATTAGCTAATGGCGTCTTTATTTACCGAGTTATATCTTGCTATACGATATTATTTGTTATCGGTAACGTTGTAGCAATTAAACGATATGATATAAAAATAACATGATAAAAACTCAATTTATTAAACTATATCATTAGACTATCGCTATCATCACCTACTCTTCCCCATCTATTTGTTCTCCATTTACTGATATCATCACCGATAAATAAAAATCGCCTACACATGGCAGGCGATAAACTTACTGTTTCAAATAGATAATAATTGATTGATTTATTTGATCACATCGTAGAGTTGAGGATCTGCAAAATAGTCTGCGGTTAATGCCATCGAAGGCTCATATTGTGCCCCATATATATCAGAGAATGCTTTACCCTCTTTACCTAATGAAACTTTACGTTCATCATCACCGCTACTTTCATATATGGAATAAGTTTTACGGCGCATAGCAATATATTTATCCTCATCATTTTTAATATCAGTATGATGCTCAAATATCTCCTTATCAGTTAATTCTAGCTTGTTCGCTAATTGACATCCCCAACGTGTTAAACATCTTTCTGCAAAATGTCGCACAATTAACCCCGGTGAAAATAGTGCATTTTTACCTTCACTACCATCAATCGCAGCATTGCCTACTAAGGTCGCATGGCGTCCAGAAAGCGGGAAAATATGCATTTTCGTCTCAGCAGTCACTGTTGGAATAACGCAAGCAAATCCTTTTGAGCGTTCATCAATGGCATAAAATCCGACATATTCCTTAACATTGCTACCTAGTGTCACCTTTTCTGGTTGGAAATTAAGTGGCCCTGGAACTGGGTCAATAGCAAAAATATTGACTGGAATATCTTTTAATAGGGGATCTTTTAACATGGCATTGGCAAGCATATGACAGGTGATGCCACCACGGCTCCAACCAATTAAATTCACTTGGGTGGGAATGATGCCATCTTTGCGAAAGGTACGAATAATTTGTTGCTGAAGTTGTTGTTGAGTGACATAGCGGTCACCATAATTATATTTACGCCATAAAAAAGAGCCGGTCACTTCAACATCTTCAATGGGAATACCCGCTTTTTTCAGTTGATTATATTGTTGTTCTGTTAACTTTTCACGTTGCCAGTCAAAGTTGCCTTTCATTAAGCACAGTGCATGTTCAACATTTTCTTCCCATCCACTGCCAAATAAAGCGCCTTTTATATCTGAATAATTAGGGCTTTCAACCCATAAATCATCTTCTTGCAAATTACCGCTACCTGGGCCATCTACAATAAACCACTGAGCAAATTCGCGATCTAGATTATTATGCGCCAAGGTGGAAACAAGCTCACCTTGCCAATAAACAGGATTATTATGATTATTATTATCAAAAGATGAAGCGCCGGTACCACATAAATAAACGGTTAATACTGTCATAATTAAAAATTCCTTGTATGTTTTACTAAAAAATCAAAATATGATCTCTATTTCCTTGTATCGAGCTATTCCTTAGCTCAAGTAAACTTTAACGACGACACTTTTTTTATTCAAATATAAAAAAGTCATTATCACAGTTCAGATCACATAATTAATAACTATTTAAGTTAAGTCGTATATTAATTGCTGTATAGCCATCTTAATTAAACTAATGCTATTCATTATCTGCTTTTTTAGCGAAAAAATTATTTTGATTATAAAAATAATATCGAATATTTCACGAAGTTAAGAGACTAAATCTTAATAGATTTATGATTTATTGTGATAGTGAATTGGGATAGTGAAGAGAGTGGTTAAAAATAAATCATTAACGAAGTGTTTATTTTTCTTCTTACCGTTGAAGTTGAGATAAAAACAAAAAAATCTCGCTAATGATCTTAACGAGATTTTTATCAATTGATACGCTTATAAACGATTAAATGCCACAACTCTCACCGCAGGAATATCAGCTTGAGCCCCTTGTGCAACTTCCTGACATGCTTTTTCTAACGCAATATGGGGTGTGATCCCACTCTCAGTTTCTACTATTTTATGCCCGGCGTAGGTATCACCATTTCTGGAACGCACTTTATACGCAATAAACCAATATTCCATATCATCACCGTTTACGTTATTAATCATAAAATTACCATAACGGTTTATGACTAACGTTAATGTGATAATAATCAATAATTTTCAGTTTTTTCGTATCAGGTTGATAAAAATGATAACAGCGTACAGATCTAGCGATTAGCTTCCATTTCAGTTTGTATCATTTTCTTAATTTTTGTGGCTTTTTCAAAATGATCTAATTTATGCGTCATTATCCACCAAGTTGCCGCTTCCATTAATAATTCAGGATCATCATTTTTATTAGCAAAAAAAGCATAAAAAGAGAGGCCTACCCCTTCTCCCTTTTGCGCTATTTTTATATCACATACTTGGATGATTTTTTGCTGCAACATTCTGCGCATCGTTTGTGTCACTCAGTGCGTTGTTAGTTAGTACAGCTTACATAGGAAATGTTGTCTTGTGAATACGAAAATGACGGAAAGGATTTTATTAAAAATGAGTGTTTTAAAGTTGATTAATTTAATTATATTTATATAAAAATATAAAACAATCTAAATAAGAGTATCTAATTAAAAATCTTGTTTAATTAATATAAAATCCACATTTACCTATCAGGATTAAAACACTATTTTTAATTACCTCTTTTAGTGAACATTAGATAGTAAAATAAACTCACTTTAAGAAAGTCTAAATTAGATATATTAAAAAACATATTTATTTAACATTAAATAAATGAATAAAAGGTGTATTATATAATATTGTTTTGTTATTTATCCTCTAAAAAAGAATAAAGGAATAATGATATGAAAAAAATATTACTCAGTCTTGCTATGCTGAGTATAATATCAACGCCAGTATTGGCTAAAACTCCTGCTGCTAACTTAAAAATCAATGGTGATATTAAGCCACCAACTTGTACTGTTCATGGGGCGACACAAAGTGATGTTATTTTTGATTACGGAGTCATAAGCCCAACACTTATCCCTCAATCGAAAAACTACGAGTATCCTTTAGCTACAGGTAAAAATACCGTTACGGTTGAATGTGATGCTAAAACATATTTAACCTTTGTTGCATCTGATACTTATGACAGTGCGGAATTAGCTAATGATACGACAGGACAATTTCATTTAGTTGATAAAGCAAATCCTGAAGCCGCTGTTGGTGCAGCTTTTTTTATATGGACAAATATTACTGTCGATGGTAAGCCTGCGTATATTTCACGAGCAAATGATGTTGCTATTACGGGGAATAAATTTAATAACGTCCTATACAAAGGCCCTACCAATGGTTGGACCTCAGAACAACAATCAGATATTAATAAAAACTCTCTGTCTCTCATTTCAGGTGAAATTTTCCAAGCGAATTTCAGTCAAGGAAAGACAAGTCGTACTTTTATTTTATCCAAAGATGCACTAAGTAAAAAAGGAATAGATATTGCTGATGGATTAGATTTTGTCGGAGAGGTTGTTCTCACTTTTAACTTTGGGGTCTAATTTTAACATATTGATAATCACATTATAATTAACCTTTATATTGTGATTATCTTTTACGTTAAAAAATAAAGAGGCCTAATTTATATAATTAATCAATTATCAATTTCTGCTGCGCTATTGATGCCTTTATTTTCTTCCTCTTCTTTTTGTCTGGGTTCCTCTTTCACCTTCTGTGCCTGTAGTAGCATAAGTAAATTGGTCCCCCATTCAGAGGTAATATCATCACTTCATCAACAGATGGGGGACCCATCAGCAAAAATGGTACAGGATATTATGATGCTTAGATGCATAAATACGAGCAAAACCCAATATTGCTATTAAGCCAAACATTGAATGATCCTATCCCCTATATGTCCCCATCGAGCCACAACAAAGATAATATTCTTTTATCTCAATGAGTTAACTTTATCACACCTGCATTGACATAATCTCTTGATAAGCGGCGACCAGCTTATTACGCACTTGTACGCCCATTTGTAATGAAATACTGGATTTTTGCATATCCACCATCACATCATTTAATTCAACGCCGGGCGTACCTAACGTAAATGCTTGTACTTTGTTGGTTGCATTAATACGAGTTTCGTTAATTTTACCTACTGCTTGAACCAACTGAGTTGCAAATCCTGCCTGTACTGGCTGGGGTTTGGCAATATTGGATGCTTGTAAAGTTTGAATTTGCATTTTATCCAGAACACTTTCAATAGCTGGAATTGACATATAAACCTCTGCGTTAATCATCTAATTCAATTTTTGAATCAATGTCATAGTAAGTAGGTGAACCAACACGCTTACCGAGTAATACCCTAACACAGGGGCTTCATTCCAAAGCGAGTAATTAACGCAAAAGTTAAAGGCTAATTACGCCATTAAATGAAACGCAAAAGGCCAATAATGAGACACCTGAGAGTAGGTTTATTTATTTGCGTAAGGGGAGTCTGTTTTGTTACGCCACGCTTTTAGTATTCATCCCGAACTACAAGGCAAGGATTGTCTATGAATGCCGAAAAAACCGACGTTGTGAACCAGAAAAAAGGTTTTAACGCCATTATTAACCGGATAAAAGCCGATCCGAAAATTCCGCTTATTATTGCGGGATCGGCGGCGATTGCCATTTTTGTTGCTGCTTTTTTATGGCTACAAAGCCCTGATTATAAAGTGCTTTATAGTAATCTTAGCGATAAAGATGGTGGCGAAATTGTCACACAGTTAACACAAATGAATGTACCCTATCGCCTATCACAAAATGGTTCTGCGATTATGGTACCTGACAATCAGGTTCATGAATTACGCCTGAAACTCGCACAAGCGGGGCTTCCAAAAGGTGGAGCTGCCGGTTTTGAACTACTTGATAAAGAAAAGTTTGGGATCAGCCAGTTCAGTGAACAGATTAACTATCAACGTGCACTTGAAGGGGAGCTTGCTCGTACCATCGAAACCTTAGGTCCAGTGCAAAATGCTCGTGTTCATTTAGCATTACCTAAACCCTCTCTTTTTGTTCGTGAGCAAAAATCACCTTCTGCTTCTGTAACAGTAGGTCTGCTGCAAGGTAGAGCCTTGGACGAAGGTCAAATTAATGCCATCGTACATATTGTAGCAAGTAGTGTTGCAGGTATGCCCGATAGTAATGTGACCATTGTTGATCAAAGCGGTAAGTTATTAACACAGCCCGATGCTTTAGGTCGTGATCTTAATTCTATTCAACTCAAATATGTCCAAGAGTTGGAAAGTCGCTACCAGCAACGTATTGAAACACTATTAGGCCCTATTGTTGGGCGTGGTAATGTTCATGCGCAGGTCACCGCTCAAGTTGATTTTTCTCATACAGAAGAAACCGCTGAAGAGTACAAGCCTAATCAGCCCCCTAACCAAGCTGCAGTACGCTCAAAACAAGTGAGCCAAAGTGAGCAAAATGGAGGCATGTTAGCTGGCGGTGTGCCCGGTGCGTTATCTAATCAACCTGTTGCACCACCGCAAGCGCCGATTGAAAAAGCCAAAGACACGGCGGCTGATGAGAAAGCAACATCAACCAATGCTAATCGTTCAATGACACGTAATCCAAACAGCAATAGCCGTTTAGATGAAACAACCAACTATGAAGTAGATCGTCGTATTCGTCATGTTAAACGACCTGTTGGCAATATTGAGCGCCTTTCTGTTGCGGTAATCGTCAATTACAAAACCGTAGAAGACAAGAAAAAAGCAACAGAAGGTGAAGAGCCTATTGTCGAAAATAAACAAGTTCCGTTAACCGATGAACAGCTTCAACAAATTGAAAGTTTAGTACGTGAAGCGATGGGTTATTCCCAAGAGCGCGGTGACTCTTTAAGTGTGGTTAATTCTCAATTTAACGATACCGAAGAGCCAGTGATTAGCGTTCCTATGTGGGAAAATCCACAAATATTGGCTAAAGCATTAGATTTAGGCCGCTGGTTATTGCTTGTTATCATCGCGTGGATCTTATGGCGTAAATTAGTGAAACCTCAACTTGAAAAACGCCGTGAAGCAGAAGTCGCCGCACAAAAAGCGATTTTGAAAACCAAGCTTGAAGTGACAGATGATGTCAACGAAGCCGAATTAGATGAAGAATCAAGACGTAAACAAGCACGTCAACGTGTTAGTGCCGAATTACAAAGCCAACGCATTCGAGAGATGGCAGAAAAAGATCCTCGTGTTGTAGCCATGGTAATTCGTCAATGGATGAGTAAAGAACAATGAGTAATGACTTAACTGGAACCGAAAAAAGCGCCGTTATGTTACTGACATTGGGTGAAGATCGCGCAGCAGAAGTATTTAAACATCTAACGACACGTGAAGTGCAACAACTGAGTATTGCGATGTCTTCTATGCGTCAGATCTCCAATCAACAACTCATTGATGTGATGGCAAGCTTCGAAGAAGATGCTGTTCAGTATGCAGCATTAAATGTGAATGCTAATGATTATTTACGCTCTGTACTTGTTAAAGCCTTAGGTGAAGAGCGTGCTAATAATCTGCTCGATGAGATCTCAGAAACCCGTGAAACCACAACAGGTATTGAGACACTTAACTTTATGGAGCCACAAATGGCTGCCGATATTATCCGTGATGAACATCCACAGATTATCGCCACCATTTTAGTTCACTTAAAACGTGGTCAAGCTGCTGATATTCTTGCTCTGTTTGATGAAAAATTACGTAATGACGTTATGTTACGTATCGCAACATTCGGTGGTGTTCAGCCATCAGCCTTAGCTGAATTAACGGAAGTACTGAACAATTTACTTGATGGTCAAAATCTCAAACGTAGCAAAATGGGTGGTGTTCGTACTGCAGCTGAAATTATCAACTTGATGAAAAGTCAGCAAGAAGAAAATGTTATCACCGCAGTACGCGACTACGACGGCGAATTGGCACAGAAAATTATCGACGAAATGTTCCTGTTCGAAAACCTTATCGATATCGACAACCGTTCAATTCAGCGCATTCTACAGGAAGTGGAATCCGAATCCTTGGTTGTGGCATTAAAAGGTTGCGATCAAGAACTACGCGATCATTTCCTCAACAATATGTCGCAGCGTGCTGCTGAAATTATGCGTGATGACTTGGCGTCTCGTGGACCTGTTCGCATGTCTCAAGTGGAAGCTGAGCAAAAAGCAATTCTGCTTATTGTACGTCGCTTAGCTGAGAGCGGTGAAGTTGTTCTTCATGGAGGAGACGATACCTATGTCTGATAAAAATACTGATACAAACTGGAAGCCTTGGGTTCCAAAAGAACTTATTGACTGGGAATTAAAAGTCAAGGAAGACACGGAATTAGACGAGAAGGAAGACGAAAATCAAGAAAAAGAAGTCGTTCAGCAACAGAAGGTCCTCGAGCAAATTAATATGCTTGATAACATGAAAGAAAAGGCTCAAAAACTGGGCCATGCTGAAGGCTTTGAGGCAGGGAAAAACCAGGGTTATCAGGAAGGCTATCAGGCAGGATTACAATCGGGTATCGAAGAAGGTATCCGTCAAGGCATTGCTAAACAAGAACCTTTTATTAATGAATGGCAAGGCTTATTAGCTGAATTTAGGCATTCATTAAATGGTTTAGATAGTGTTATTGCCTCACGATTAATGCAGATAGCACTCACAGCGGCCAAAGAAGTACTTGGACAACCTGCGGTCTGTGATGGCTCTGCATTACTTGCTCAAATTACACTGATGTTGCAACAAGAGCAGATGTTTGCAGGGGATCCACAGCTACGGATTAACCCTAAACATATCCCTCTGATTGAAAAGGAATTAGGCGATTCTCTTACCGCCCACGGTTGGAAAGTGGTGGCTGATAATAGTATCCATGTAGGGGGCTGCCGTGTTGTAACCAATGATGGTGATCTTGATTCCACAATTGCGACACGTTGGCATGAATTGTGTCGTCTTGCTGCACCGGAGGCGTTGTAATGACCGCAAGATTGGGGCGTTGGTTAGAAAAACTCGCTGATGCAGAATCTCGTTTAAATAAAATTCCGCGCATTCGCCAATATGGTCGCTTAACCCGTGCTACAGGCTTAGTCATGGAAGCTAAGGGGCTAGTGATGCCCCTTGGTTCTACCTGCTTAATAGAACGTACCATTGGTAAAACGGTTGAAGAAGTTGAAAGTGAAGTCGTCGGATTTAACGGTAGCCAAATGTTACTCATGCCACTACAAGAAGTGGAAGGATTAACCCCAGGTGCTCGAGTCTACGCTCAATCGATCCCCGGTCGTGAAGGCGAAGGCCGACAATTGCCCCTCGGAGATGCTCTATTAGGCCGCGTACTTGATGGCTCAGGAGATCCCCTAGATGGTTTACCGCCGCCAGATACCAGTTATCGTGCGCCACTGATTACACCACCTATCAACCCATTACAACGTACCCCCATTACAGATGTACTTGATGTGGGTGTACGTGCCATCAATGCACTGCTTACGGTCGGTCGTGGCCAACGTATGGGACTCTTTGCCGGCTCGGGTGTCGGGAAAAGTGTTCTATTAGGTATGATGGCGCGTTTTACTCAAGCCGACGTCATTGTCGTGGGGCTTATTGGTGAACGTGGTCGTGAAGTTAAAGACTTTATTGAGAATATCCTAGGTAAAGAAGGATTAGCACGCTCGGTGGTAGTAGCAGCACCTGCTGATGTTTCACCACTCTTACGAATGCAAGGTGCTTCTTATGCAACCCGTATTGCCGAAGATTTTCGTGATCGCGGTAAACATGTTTTATTAATTATGGATTCGTTAACTCGCTATAGCATGGCGCAGCGTGAAATTGCCTTAGCCGTTGGTGAACCGCCGGCGACAAAAGGTTATCCCCCTTCTGTATTTGCAAAATTACCCGCACTTGTTGAGCGTGCCGGTAATGGCGTTGATGGTGGTGGCTCCATTACTGCTTTCTATACCGTGTTAACCGAAGGTGACGATCAGCAAGATCCAATCGCTGATTCTGCCCGTGCTATTTTGGATGGCCATATCGTGCTTTCGCGTTCACTGGCGGAATCGGGTCACTACCCTGCTATTGATATTGAAGCGTCCATTAGCCGTGCGATGACCTCACTGATTGATAAAACACATTATCGCCGAGTACAAGTATTTAAGCAGCTATTATCCAGTTATCAGCGCAATCGCGACTTAATTAATGTAGGGGCTTATGCCACAGGCAGTGATCCTATGCTGGATAAGGCGATTGCCCTTTATCCATCATTAGCAAAATTCTTACAACAAGATATTCAAGAGCAATGTAGCTATCAACATGCTTGTGAACAACTTAATCAACTGATCACACTAGATTCATTCTGAACATAATCAGGAAAAATAAAGAGGGTTCCAATGCGGGAGCAGTCACCTTTAGTGACACTGAGGGAACTGGCACAGACAGCGGCAGAACAAGCCGCTGTCCAACTAGCCCAAGTCCGCCAGAGTCATCAACAGATGGAACAGCAACTCAATATGTTGATCGGGTATCAGGATGAATACCGTGTTCGTCTCAACCAGACGTTAAATGTGGGAGGCATGTCATCAGCATCATGGCAAAACTATCAACAATTTCTCAAAACACTTGAATTAACTATCGAGCAACATAAACAGCAACTTCGTCATTGGCAAGCGCAACTCGACCTTGCAACGGAACATTGGCGAGAAAAACAGCAACGACTCAATGCGTTTGAGACATTGGAGCAACGCGCTGAAGATAGCCGTAAGCGACAACTTGATCGTATTGAGCAGAAACAAATGGATGAGTACGCACAGCGTAGTACTTTACGGAGAACAACTTGATGGAGATAACGCTTCTGACCATGGATGTCACAGCAACCTCTCCGGGAACGACATCCGCTACAACAAGTCAACCCGGTGATAATGCGTCGACATTTGCACAACTTCTGAGTACTCAACCTCAGAATACACCCAGTGATAAAAAAAACGCCTCTATTTCAGGCCATTCCTCAAAAGAGAATAAGGCGCACAATCACACTGAAAAAAATAAAGACCAACAAAATGATGACGATATTAATACTATTGTCACTGAATATGTGGCATTAGAGGCGCCAGCAACGAAAAATACCCATCTTGCTCTCTCGTTACCTGATAATGAGCAATTTAGCTCAATTCTTGAAAATAAAACGGCCTCTTCATTAATGTCCGCAGAAGAATTAGCGGCAGAGCTTCCAGTACAACTTGCCGGGCTTACAGGGTTAAAATCTACATCGCTTTCAGCCAACCAAGCTCATCAGCCACATTTATTGGGAACCTCGTTAAAGCATGCTGGGAATGGAAACGAGTTATCTCACCTTATGGCAGAAAATGCCCGTGCTGAGCGTGATCTTGTCGATAAATGGCAACAATTCAATACGCAAGCTAATGCAGATGACAAATCATTACTTGCTCAATTACGCCCTGAAACAGCGTCATTAACCCAACTTGCAACACATGAAGCTCGCCATTTAACGAATGGGCATTCAGCAAAGAAAGTTGATAACGCTTCACTGTTATCTTCCGTGGCAGAAAAAGCGGATGGATTGTTAGCCGATGACAAAGCATCAGCCAATACAAAATTAGCCGATAATCTGGCAAACCAAATAATCGGTAATAACCGTATTGCTGAACGCGATCTACACAATAGTTTATCGACCTCTTCGGTGTTTGCCTCTTCATCAGTAGCAAGTCATGCACAACCGTCATCAATGATGCAAGCGCAAATGCACTTTCCTTCGATGCCTACCCCGATGTTAAATGCACAAATAGGCACACCGGAATGGCAACAGCAACTCAATCAACAAATTGTGATGTTTAGTCGTAATGGTTTACAAAAAGCTGAGCTACGTTTACATCCCGAGGAGTTGGGTTCATTACATATTCGCATGAAAATTGAAGATGGACAGGCTCAATTACATCTTGCCTCTCAAAATGGACAAGTGCGTACTGTGTTAGAAAATTCCCTGCATCATTTGCGTCAAGCGCTCTCTGAAAATGGGATACAACTCACACAAAGTCAAGTGTCTAGCGACAGTCATGACGGTTGGCAACAACAAAATATGTCAGATTCCTCTCAATTTAGTGGAAATGGTGCCGATAATCATCAAAGAAGCGAGGGTAATTCTATGCAATTAGCCTCAGAAACGGCACAAAAGATAACCCTTACGCCTCAAGAGTTAGCCTCTGCTCGTGGTGGTGTCGATATTTTTGCCTAATACAAATGTATTGGGAGGACACACTATGTCAATAAACGTAAGAGTTAATGGTTTTTTCCCTATCTGTTTCTGCCATTAAAAAACAGAAATAGCGGGATAATTAAGGTTGATTTAGATGGATATGGAAGTCCACAAAAGTGAACACGTATCCACTACAAAACAGGAATTTAACTGTCCATGTCTAATTACAGCAATGAACGTAAAAGCTATAGCTTAATTCTGATCATCCTATTATTGGTGATCGCCATTATTGCAGCGGCATTCGGTGGATATAGTTGGTGGGCATTGAAGCATGCTAAATCAGGTACTACGGGCACTAGTCAGCAAAAAGTTATACCGGCCCCCGTTTTTATGTCATTAGAGCCTTTTACCATCAATCTGATTGATGAAGAAGAACATTTAGATCGCGTACTCTACATAGGGATCACGTTACGCTTACATGATGAGAATACACGTAAGCGCTTACATGATTATTTACCCGAAGTTCGTAGTCGCTTGCTACTACTTCTTTCTCGTCAACACGCTAATAAAATTGCAACAGATGCGGGGAAACAACAACTCATGACAGAAATAAAAGAAACGCTGAGACCGACTCTTGTACCGGGTGAATCTGAACAGATCCTCTCCGATGTACTGTTTACCACGTTTATTCTGCGATAATCATTATGAGCGATAATATCCTTTCACAGGCAGAGATAGATGCTCTGCTGAATGATGACACATCAGGTGACGACGCCCAAAAAAGCGCGAACAGGGAACCTGCGATAGCGAAGGATCCGAATGAACCGGATATTCAGCCTTATGACCCGAACACGCAACGTCGTGTCGTTCGAGAACGGTTACAGTCGTTAGAAATTATTAACGAACGTTTTGCGCGTCAATTCCGTATGGGGCTGTTTAATATGCTTCGCCGAAGCCCTGATATCACGGTTGGTGGCATAAAAATTCATCCTTATCATGACTTTGCCCGTAACCTACCTGTACCAACTAATCTAAATTTGGTGCATTTAAAACCGTTACGCGGCACAGCGTTATTTACCTTTGAGCCGAATCTGGTTTATATCGCGGTTGATAACCTGTTTGGTGGCGATGGGCGTTTTCCAATTCCCGTTGAAGGACGCGAGTTCACCAATACAGAGCAGCGTATTATCAACAAAATGTTAAAACTGGCACTTGATGCCTATCGTGATGCTTGGGACTCCATCTTCAAAATTCAAGTTGAATATGTTCGTTCTGAGATGCAGGTAAAATTTACCAATATCACCTCATCACCAAATGACATTGTGGTGACGACACCTTTTCAAGTAGAAATTGGCTCTATGGTAGGGGAATTTAGTATCTGTATTCCTTTTGCCATGATTGAACCGCTACGTGAACGGCTAATCAATCCACCAATTGAAAACCTTCGCCAAGAAGATAGCGTTTGGTTAGACAGTTTAGTAAACCAAGTTAAGCACTCAGAGCTTGAGTTGGTTGCTAACTTTACTGACATTCCGCTGCGTTTATCAAAAGTCCTTACCCTGAAAAAAGGGGATGTGCTCCCTATTGATAAACCAGAAAGATTGATTGCACATGTTGATGGTGTGCCGGTATTAACAAGTCAATACGGTACAGTCCATGGGCAATACGCCCTTCGTGTTGAACATTTAATTAACCCTGTTTTAAACGCTCTGGATGAGGAACAAACCAATGAGTGATGAAAATCGCCCAACTGATAATTCACAATCGGCTGAGGATATGTGGGCTGATGCAATGGAACAGCAAACTGGCAAAAGCCAAGATAATAGTTCCGACGTATTCGAACATCTGTTACCTGAAGATGATACGCTTAATCATCTATCTGATATCAATTTGATTATGGATATTCCTGTCAAATTGACAGTAGAGTTAGGGCGTACCAAAATGACGATTAAAAAACTCCTAAGCCTATCACAAGGCTCTGTAGTGTCATTAGATGGGCTTGCGGGTGAACCCCTTGATATTCTTATCAATGGCTACTTAATCGCCCAAGGAGAAGTCGTGGTCGTTTCTGATAAATATGGTATTCGCATTACCGATATCATCACTCCTTCAGAACGTATGCGCCGTCTGAGTCGTTGATCTATGGAACAGATCCCTTCCTTTTCCAGCCAAGGTGCGGTTAATACTGCCGCACCCGCCACAACGCAAACTATCCAAACACCGGCGCAACCTTTACCCGTTGGACAAAGCCTTGTGCAAGTCAGCACCGCGCTTGCGGGTATTATTGTACTGATCATTGTTGCAATGTGGCTTTTCCGCCGTTTTGGCTTTGCTCGCGGTACATTTAAAGCTAATCAAGCACAACTCACGGTTAAAGCGAGCTGTTCATTAGGTACCAAAGAGCGTGTTGTCGTTGTTGAAATCGAGCAGGAATGGCTTGTATTAGGGGTTACGGCATCGCAGATTAATCTGTTACACACCTTACCCATTCCTAATCATGCCTCGCAGGAAGCGCCTATACCACCTTCTTCACCGTTATTTATTCAATTATTACAAAAAACGCTAAAGCGAGATAAAGGCAACTCATAATGCATCAGTGTGTCTCTTATTTTAACGCATTAAAGCGCTGGCCTCTCTTCGCTAGTGTCCTTATTTTGTCACTATTGCCAAGCCATGCGTTTGCTCAATTCCCCAGTGTTATTTCACACCCATTACCGGGAGGTGGCCAAAGCTGGTCATTGCCAGTACAAACACTGATTTTTATCACAGCCCTAGGTTTTATTCCCGCCGTATTACTGATGATGACGAGTTTTACTCGGATTATCATTGTGCTGGGTTTATTGCGTAATGCGTTAGGTACACCTTCTGCTCCCCCTAACCAAGTGGTACTGGGTCTTGCGCTATTTATGACATTTTTTATTATGGCACCGGTGTTTGATAAAATTTATCAAGATGCTTATCTCCCTTTTAGTGAAGATAAAATCACTTTTGAACAAGCACTCGATAATGGCTCACAACCACTGCGCCAGTTTATGATGCAACAAACGCGCGAAACCGATCTTGCACTTTTTGCTCGTCTTGCTGATGCCCCCGCATTTGAAACACGCGATAGCGTACCTATGCGAATTTTAGTACCTGCTTATATTACCAGTGAGCTAAAAACCGCTTTTCAAATTGGTTTTATGATTTTTATCCCTTTTCTCATCATAGACTTAGTCGTTGCCAGCGTCTTGATGGCACTCGGTATGATGATGGTGCCACCCGCCACCGTTTCACTGCCTTTTAAACTCATGTTATTTGTATTAGTCGATGGCTGGCAGTTAATACTTGGCTCATTGGCTCAAAGCTTTTTTAACTAGCAAAGAGGTTCTTTATGACGCCTGAATCTGTTTTAGCATTAGGAACGGAAGCGATGAAAATTGCCTTATCCCTTGCTGGACCTCTATTATTGTCTGCACTGGTTACCGGTTTAGTAATAAGCATGCTGCAAGCAGCAACACAAATAAACGAAATGACACTGTCGTTTATTCCTAAGATCCTTGCTGTATTAGCGGCTATTTTAGTCGCAGGCCCGTGGATGCTCAGTTTGTTATTAGACTATATGCATAACTTATTTACTGGCATTCCAGGAATGATTGGCTAATAACAATGATAACCTTGACCAGTGAAATACTTAATGGCTACATCAGTGATTTTTTCTGGCCATTTGTGCGTATTTTGGCACTCTTTAGTACCGCGCCTTTGTTTAGTGAAAAACAGACACCTAAAAAATTTCGTATTGGACTCGCCTTTTTAACCACGGCGTTAATTGCACCAGGGCTACCGCAAAGTCAAGTACCTCTCTTTTCTATCATGGCTTTTTGGGTACTGATCCAACAAATTTTAATTGGCACAATTTTAGGCTTATCTATGCAGTTAGCTTTTGCTTCTGTACGTCATGCAGGAGAAGTGATTGGTTTACAGATGGGGCTGTCATTTGCGACTTTCGTCGATCCTTCAGGTGGCCCGAATATGCCTATTCTTGCTCGTATCTTTAACATGTTAACCATGTTGCTTTTTATGGTGTTTGATGGGCATTTATGGCTGTTATCAGTATTAGCAGATACTTTCTATGTTGTTCCTATTGGAAATCAGACCTTTAATTCATTGGGTATCCTTACTTTAGTACAAAGTGGTGGCACTATATTTATTAACGGGATGATGTTAGCCATGCCATTAATCACTCTACTATTAGTACTCAACCTTTCATTAGGTATTTTAAACCGTATGACACCACAGCTTTCTGTTTTTGTGGTCGGTTTCCCTCTTACCCTCACGATCGGTATGTTGGCGTTATCACTGATTATGCCAGCATTACCTGTGTTTACTGAGCGCGTCTTTAGCGATACATTCAATCGTATTACCTTAATATTGCAGCAATTAGTTTCTTGAAAAACCTGATGATTGAGATTGTGTTATCTATTTTTCCATTGGCTAATTAAATTTAATCTGCTTTTTGTCACTTGTTTTGTTTATTCCACAATTAATATATCATTTGCTATAAACCAGTGATGAATAAAGTCAGCTAGATAACTTAATATTCGTGCTAAAGGATCAGCACGGGCACTTACTGCTACTGCGACTAAAGTCATGCATAAACCTTGTACTGACTTCATTCGTTACAGATAAAAAAATCCCCTGATAAATATCGGGGGATAATCGCTTATTTTATAGAATAAGATGCTATTTACTATTGTGACTAAATTAACGATACATCTTAAACATCGACATCTCTTTCATGTCATTAAAGACTTTATAAGATGCCTGTAATACCGACTCTTCTTGATAATAATCTGAAATTGCTTGTGTCCAATCTAAGTCACGTAACTCACTTAAGCGTTTAGCATTTCTTAATGAGGTATCTGCACCTAAATCATCTAAATTATCAAGTTCTTGAAGCTGTAAACCTAATTTAGCTTCCACACTAGAAATATTATTTAATGTGGCGCGATTAACACGGTTAGCCGTATTAATCTTATCTAATGCAGCATCACGATCAGCTTGTGGTTTTCCAACTAGAGGTTCACGTAGTGCACTGATGGCTTCATCTAAGGCATTAAAAATATCTGGCTCTGTGCCTTTTCCTCCCGATGATTGTAACGTTTCTATCCCTGTAAAGTTGGATACCATTTCAATATTACTATCAACTTTTTGAGTAATTTGCTTGTCTCCACCTTGGTAGGTGATTTTACCCGTTTTGTCAGCAACAAAAGGTGGTTTATCTGTTTGGAAACCAGCAAAAACATAACGTCCAACACCATCTTTCGTATTGCCAATCCCCACTAACTGATCTTTTAAACCACTTAATTGTTCCGCAAGAGAGGCACGATCTTCATCACTTAATGCGCCATCATTACCGGCAGCCACTAATGTTTCTTGAATTTTTGTGGTGATATTGACCATTTGGCTTGAAAGGCTCATTTGCAATGACATGCTGTTTTTAGCAAATCCACGTGCTGTCGCATATTGCTGATTACGCGCTTCAGATTGCTTAACCATTACCGCTTGTGAGGCCGCCATCGGATCATCAGAAGGTTTTTCAACACGTCGACCACTGGAAATTTTATTCCCTTCTGTCATCCATCTACTTTGCGAGCTAGTAATATTATCCACTCGCTGAGTGTAAATTTGATTTGAACTTAAACGCACGATTTATTCCTTAATCAAAGAGGGTTTATAAGACCTGCATAATCGCATCAAACATGGTATTTGCAGTTTGAATAACTTTTGCATTTGCCATGTAATACTCTTGGATACGATACATTTCGCCGTATTCTTCACCCAAGTTGACCCCTGAAACCGATTGTTGCTGTGTTAAAATACTGCTGGTGATCGCATTTTGCGCATCATAATCAACTTGCGCAGTATTCACTTTATTACCCACCATACTTATTAGTGAGCCATAACCACCAGCAATTGTTGCTTTACCATCGATAAGTTTTTCATCGGGTAATTCGAACAATTTTTTCATGTTCTCATTATCACTAGGTCCAGAGTCTTTTGTACCCGCGGCAGCTATTTTGCTTGGATCGCTGATTGCAACACTCATTCCTGCAATCACGTTGCCTACAGATTGAACAACGATAGAATCGCCCTCTTGTGCAGCTCCATTGACTTTGATGCTCATTCCTTCGAATTCTAATTCACCCGTTGTTGTATTAGGTGTTGCTGTAAATTTACGATTCCCCGGCTCTACAGTGACATTCCATTTACCACCTTCATACTTAACCGTATAATCCGCAGCTTTAACTTCTCTTGTGTCAGTGTATTTGACATCGAAAGTCGCATCACCTTTGTTCTTACCATTAGGCATGGTATGTGCCCCACCTAGGTTGAAGAACTTATCACCTTTATCGCCGTTTAAATCAAAACCTTGCTCATGTTGTTTATTAAATTGATCGCCCAACACTAAAGCTAATTGGTTTAATTGATTTCGGCTGGCATCTAATACTTCATTACGGCTACGGTAAGCGCCACCTAATTCACCGCCATTAATACGTTTAGCATCAACTTCACGGACTTCATCAATACCGTTGCTATAACCAACAACAAGGCGTTCACTGTTTTTACTGGAAGGAATAGCAGAGACTTCATAAGAGCGCGTCCCCGCAACAAGAGGAAGACCATTGGCAAAGCTGACATTAACAAACCCGCCATCTTGTTGGGTCACTTGTACATCAACTAGCGTATTTAGCTCTTGAATTAAGCGGTCGCGTTGGTCGAGCAGATCATTAGGCTCGGCACCATTAAAACCTTGTGAGCGGCTAATTTCTTGATTTAATTTAGCTATCTGCTTGGAATATTCATTAATATTCTTAGTGGTATTAGTGACTTGGCTATTAATGTCTTTTTCGAGATCGCGTAATGATTGATCCGCTTTGTTAAACATATTCACCATTGCTTCCGCTTTACCCAGTATGGTGGTACGAGCTGGGTTATCTTCCGCATTGTTCGTTACATTAGGTAAGCTGGTAAAGAAGTCATCAATTGCACTGGAAACATCATTGCCTTTATCCGCTAATAAATTATTTATTTGCGAGATATTTTTGTTATAGCTATTTAAAGCACTCTGTTTTGTTACCGCACGATTCATTTGCCCCGCAAGGAACTCATTATATTCGCGATGAATACGACTCACATTAACACCATTTCCAATATAACCATTACTGGTCATCGTGCCACCGTTTTCATTAAATACGGTCATTTGACGGTTATACCAATTTACTTTTTGGTTAGCGATATTATTACTAATTGTGCTCATCGCAGCTTGTGCTGCATTAAGCCCGCTCATCGCTGTATTAATTAAATTGTTGGACATTTGTCTATCCTTTTACGTTTAGTCATCTCCTGTATGTTCGGAGCATAACTAGGCAATTGATATGGATGCTCTGCTATTTGTTATCGGTTATTCCCCTCTAAACTTGAGGGGAGAATAGTTAAAAGAGTTCACTTAAATCATGGGTATAAGTTTTCGCAACTTGCTCACCCTGTCCCTTTAATTGCCCTATAATAGAAACAAGTTTTTTGGCATACCCCGGATCGGTTGCATAACCGGCTTCTTGAATATGATAAGCAGCCTGTTCTGGTGTTTTGGCTTGCGGTACTTTGGCATAGCGCGGGCTTTCCGTAAGCAATCTTAGATAATCTTGGATAGCCTCCACATAAGAGCCGTAGACACGGAAATTATCACGCATCTTGATCGATTTACCGTCAATCACTTCCGTTGTCATAATATTGGTAACAGGCCCTTTCCAATAACGCCCCGCTTTAATACCAAACAGGTTGTAGCTCGGTTTTCCATCACCCGTTAAAATTTCTCGTTTACCCCAGCCAGATTCTAGTGCCGCTTGTGCTACAACTAAAAGATGATGAATACCTGTACCTTGTGTCGCTTGTTTAGCAGGCCCTAACAATTTAGCGGCAAAAGAAGCGCTACTTTCAGACAATCCTTTTAACTTGCCTACCGTACTTTCAACTGCATTTTGTAACGGTTGCATCGCACGATAGAGCTGGCCTAATGCTTGTGTTGGCATTGATTGAAAAATATCACTGCTGTCTAATGGCATCGGCGTTTTACCGGCCAGTTCGCTCGGTTCCATCGTTACTTTAGCTGACAGTTGTTTTTCAATCATGTCAGCAAACCCCAAGCCTTTTTTGGATAAATCTTGAGCAATTTGCTGATCATAAAGAGAGGTGTACATTTTAGTGCTTTCTGAATTGAACATACTCTCTTGTGGAATAGCTTCACGCATACTTTTTAACATCATTTGCACAAAAACCCCCTCAAGTTGCTGCGCCACTTGGCGCAGTCCTTGCTGATCGGCATTTTGTCCAACCTGATATTTAAGTTTATTCAATGCGTTACTATCATATGCCGGCGTTGAAATATTCGGCATTGAAGAAAGCAGAGATAACTCTTTCATCAGATAATCTCCAATCTCGCCCGTAAACAACCCGCACTTTCCATCGCTTGTAATATCGACATGAGATCTGTTGGGGTCGCACCTAGCGCATTGAGTGAACGGATCACTTCATTGAGGCTAGCACTGGCGTTGACTTTTTGTAATGAACCACCCTTTTCATTGACATTAACACTCGTATTACGTGACACAACTGTACTACCACCTGCAAAGGGGGTATTCGGTTGACTCACATTCACTTGGCTATCTACCGTAACAGATAAGTTGCCTTGTGCGATGGCACAACTACCTAATACCACATCACGGTTCATTACAACGGAACCTGTTCTTGCATTGATAATCACTTTAGCATCAGCAATAACTCGTTTTACCTCAAGGTTTTGCACATCAGCTAAGAAACGAACTTGTTCACTTTTACCAAGAGGTACACGTAATTGCACCGTACGGGCATCAAGAGGAAGAGCCGTTCCTACCCCTCGTAGTTTATTAATCGCATCAGCAATACTTTGTACTAGCGTGAAGTTTTCTTCGTTAAGCTGTAAGTTTAATAATCCCGTTTGACCAAACTGAGAAGGTAACTCACGCTCAATAATGGCACCGTTACTAATACGTCCACCCGCTAATTGATTGACTTTTACGCTGCTGCCCCCCGCAGAAGCACCAGAGCCACCGACAATAATATTCCCTTGGGCTACCGCATAAACCTGACTATCTACCCCTTTAAGTGGGGTCATCAGTAACGTACCACCTCGTAAGCTTTTGGCATTACCTAATGAAGAAACAACCACATCGATAGATTGTCCAGTACGTCCAAAAGGAGGTAGTTTTGCTGTCACCATTACTGCTGCGACGTTTTTTAACTGCATATTAGTGCCCGCAGGTACGGTGATCCCCAATTGTGAGAGCATGTTATTTAGACTTTGCGTGGTAAAAGGTGTTTGCATGGTTTGGTCACCCGTACCATCGAGGCCGACAACCAAACCATAACCAATCAGCGCATTTTCTCTTACCCCTTCAACCGAAGTAAGATCTCTGATCCGTTCGGCATGGGCAGAAAAGCCGACACATGTCATCACGATAAAGAAAAGGCTAATCGCTAATTTTTTCATCTAGATCCTACTCGTTAAAAAGGTGATACATTTAAGAAGAAACGTTGTAGCCATCCCATGGATTGCGCTTCATTAATATAACCGTCTCCGATATATTCAATACGCGCATCAGCAACTTGGGTTGAATTGACCGTGTTTGAGCCACTGATAGTGCGCGGATTCACAACGCCTGAAAATCGAATAAATTCAGTGCCTTGGTTTATCGCAATTTGTTTTTCACCCACAACGTGTAGATTGCCATTTGCCAATAACTGATCAACCGTTACCGTAATAGTGCCTTTAAAGGTGTTATTCGCATTAGCACCACCTTTACCACCGAACTCACTGTTTCCTTCCATGCCCATATCAGTACGGCTATTCCCTAATAATCCTTCTAAGAACCTTGGTGTAATAGAAGCAAGGAAACCGGCTTTACCATTGCGACTGGCATTCGCCGACGAGTTTTTACTGGCACTGACATTTTCTTGCAAGGTGATAGTCAATGTATCGCCAATATTTCGCGGTCGCCTATCTTCAAATAATGGCTGATAACCAAAATAAACCGGCTGAGTAGCCTGAAAAATAGAGCCATTAGGTGCTGGTGTGGTAGGCGCAGTAGGTATTGCCGTGGTGTGTCCTTCAACCAATGGTTTTTTCGGTATCTGAGCGCACCCTGCTAGTGTCAGTACCAACAGGGCGGTACCTAAACGTTGATGACGACGCCATCTGACACTAAGCTTGCTTGCCCCAGAATTGTCAGTAATGACCTTTGTATCCATCTTCGATACTCTTTTAGTAATACGCCTGACAGAAATTCTGTCAGGCTAATGAATCAACGAAATTAGAGTTGCGTGAGTTTCTGTAACATCTGATCAGAAGTTGAAATCGCTTTACTATTAATTTCATAAGCACGCTGAGTTTGGATCATATTGACCAATTCTTCCGCGACATTAACGTTAGAGGTTTCAACATATCCCTGATATAACAAGCCTGCACCGTTAATACCCGGCGCATTTTCAGTGGGTGCTCCGGAGCTGGCTGTTTCTAAGTACAGATTTTCCCCAACACTTTCTAACCCGCTATCATTAATAAATGTGGTGAGGGTTAATTGTCCTACTTGTTGAGGTGCAGGCGATCCTTCAATCTCCACACTGACAATACCATCACGACCTACCATCACCTTTTTAGCGGTTTCTGGCAAAATAATCGCTGGGACGATTTGAAAGCCACTGGAGGTCACTAATTGCCCATTTTGGTCCATTTGAAAAGAGCCATCACGAGTATAAGCATCCGTACCATCAGGTAATTGAACATGGAAAAAACCTTGCCCTTTGATAGCAACATCACGCGTACCATTAGTTTGGGCTAAATTACCTTGGCTATGTAAACGTTCTGTCGCCACTGGGCGAACACCAGTACCAATTTGTAAACCAGAAGGCGCATTCGTCTGCTCGGATGTCATCGCTCCCGGTTGACGAATAGTTTGATAGAGTAAATCCTCAAAAACCGCACGCTGGCGTTTAAAACCATTTGTGCTGACGTTTGCGAGGTTGTTGGAAATCACATCCATGTTAGTTTGTTGTGCATCCAACCCTGTTTTAGCAATCCATAAAGAACGGATCATGGTTTTCCCCTTACACTATTTAACTCATTGATAGCAATTGGTTAGCGCGTTGCGCATTATCATCTGCACTGTGGATCACCTTCATTTGCATTTCGAAACGGCGGGCATTGGCAATCATATCGACCATGGCTTCAGCAGGATTGACGTTGCTACCTTCTAATACACCAGCAAGGACTTTGACGTTATCGTCCGCAGGTAACGTTTCACCCACTCGTGCTGTACCTTGAGGTGATAGGTGAAATAGACCATCATCGCCTCGTACCAAATCATTTTGTTCTGGCTTCACCATTTTTAGGCGACCAATTTGCCCTAGCATTTTTGGTGGATCGGTAGGGACATGAGCTGTGACAATGCCGTTATTAGCAATGCTAATTTCCGCTTGTGGTGGCACTTCAATTGCGCCATTATCGCCCATCAAAAGACGCCCTTGTACCATCAACATGCCATCAGCGTTACGCTCAATATTGCCGTTTCGGGTATACGCTTGCGTACCATCTTCAAGTTGAACAGCCAAATAGCCATTATCACTTAAAGCAACGTCCATCGGTCTGCCGGTGTAATTCATCGTTCCCTGACGCTGATCACTACCGGGCGTTGACTCGACGGTAAGTGTACGCGTCGGTAAGGTTTCGCCATTGATAGGTACGGCTCGCATCGCACTAAGTTGCGCTTTAAACCCTGGTGTTGATGCATTTGCTAAATTGTTCGCCACGACAGCTTGGTTTTCCATTGAGTGTCTGGCACCGCCCATCGCGGTATAAATCACATGATCCATAACAGATGATTTCCTGCGTTATTAGCGCATGCTAACTAGTGTTTGCAGGATCTGATCCTGAGTTTTGATAGTCTGCGCATTAGATTGATAGTTACGTTGAGCAACAATCATGTTAACTAACTCTTGGCTCATATCTACGTTAGAGGCTTCTAAGGCATTGTTGGTTAATTTACCGAATACGCCAGAGCCTGCCACACCAACAATGGGTGAGCCTGAACCATTGGTTTCAGACCACATATTGTCACCTTGTGAACTTAAGCCACCAGGATTGGCAAAGTTAGCTAATGCGATTTGACCAACCACTTGGCTTTGTTGGTTTGAGTAGGTCGCCATAATGGAACCATCTGGCTCAATACGGAAATTGGTAAATTCCCCTGCTTGGTAACCATTTTGCGCGAGTTTAGAGACACTTGATTCAGCGACTTTTTGCTGCGTACTACCACTAAAGTTCATTTCCATATCCATGGGTTGTGAACCTTTATAAGCAACGGTAGTAAAGTTTTTCAGCTTAGGTGCTGTTTCATCTAATACCCCGTTATCCTTATAAACTAATTTACCCAGATCTTGTGCTGGCTCACCTGTTGTGGTGTCTTGAGCATAAACACTCCATTCGTTATCTTTGGTTTTAACAAAGAATAAGTTCAGGTTATGTTCATTACCTAAGCTATCGTAGGTTGTCACGTTAGTACTAAAGTTATAAGAATCGTTATCTTTGGGATCAAATTTATGTGTTGTTTGATCGATAGCCTCTTCAGCTGAATTCAAGTTAACCGTCATATCCATTTTATCGGTTGCACTTGCATTCATCATATCGGTAGGAATAATGATAGGCGTTGGTGTTGCCCCTTTTTGTACTACATTTTTACCGTCTACGTTTTGTACTGGATAACCTGTAATACGCATGCCTTGCATATTAGTGAGATAGCCGTTTTTATCTTTGCCAAATTCACCATTACGTGAATAGAAAACGCCACCGTTACTATCTTCAATACGGAAGAAACCACCACCAGAAATCGCCACATCGGTTGGGCGGTTAGTAGTAGTGATACTACCATCTTTAAAGTTTTGGCTAATGCCTGATACTTTTACACCAAGCCCTGCACCAGAGCCGGCAAAAACATCGGCAAAAGAGACTGTTGCCCCCTTAAAACCGTAGGTTGCAGAGTTTGAGATATTATTACCAATAGTATCTAAATTAGCGGCTGCTGCATTTAAACCACTGACTGCTTGAGAAAAGGACATGCGCCCTCCATTATTGAATTAATGTTGATTAAAAAACTTTACGAATTTCGTCCAATGAAACGATGACACCGAGGCCAACATCAAGATGAGGTTTTCCCTCTTTCATAGAAACGGAATTGACTATCGCACTTTTAAGTGTTTTTACTGGAACTTGAGCATCATTAAATGTGGCATTTACTGTAAATTGATATTTTCCAGTAGGAACTTTATTACCATCATCATCAGTGCAATCCCAAAAGAAGTGATAAACATCCGGCAGAATTTTTGAATTCATTTCGATCGTGCGAACTTTAGCCCCACTACTATCAGTAATATTGACTGTAAGCGTATCTATTGGACTAAAGGATTCAAAACCAAAAGCGCTGGAGAAGATATTTTCATTATCTGTCGCATCAGTAGATGCACGTAACTTACCTAATTTAGTATCAGGTGTTGTATCTTTATCTGTATCTTTATCTGTATCAGATCCAGCGTTTTCACCATTATTAATCTTATCAACGCTGATTTCATTACCGGCAATCATCACCATATGATTAACCAATGAGGTCGCACGTAATGCCTGACTTTGGTCAATTTGCCCAACAATGGTATTGACTGTTTTATTTAGCGTCTCTATCCCTTCAACCGTAGAAATCTGTGCTAACTGTGACGTTAACTCATTATTCTGCATTGGATTGGTGGGATCTTGGTTTTGCATCTGCGTGATAAGCAACGTCAGGAAATTACCTTTAATATCATCACTCCCCCCTTTTTTAGTGTGGTAGGATGAAGGCGCTTCCCCGATAATGGTATTATCAGTAGGTTCATTCATTGAGGCAGAAATACCCACAATTTATTCTCCCTATTGACCTATCATTAACGTTTTTTGCATCAGCGATTTCGCTGTATTCATCACTTCAACGTTAGCCTGATAACTTCTTGACGCCGAAATGGTGTTGATCATTTCACCGACTACATCGACATTAGGCTTACGCACATAGCCTTTTTCATCTGCAAATGGATTTCCTGGCTGATATTCCATACGAAAGGGGGTCGGATCATCCACTACTTGCGTAACATGAACACCACCAATATCTTGACCCGCAGGCGCATTCACTTGAAAAACCACTTGTTTTGCACGGTAAGGTTCACCATCAGGCCCCACAACGCTATCTACGTTGGCCATATTACTTGCACTGACGTTTAAACGTTGTGATTGTGCTGAAAGTGCAGAACCTGAAATATCGAAAATACTAAATAAAGACATACTCTTTATCCTTGTTGCAATACAGCCATCATGCTTTTAACTTGAGAGTTAATAAATGTCACATCTGCCTGATATTTAACGCTATTATCGGCAAAATTACTCCGTTCCATATCCATATCGACCGTGTTACCATCCATCGATGTTTGATGAGGAACCCGATAAAGCAAATCAGCCTCTAAGCGATAACCCGGCTTAATAGGAATATGCCGTTCTGATGTCATTGTTAGTTGCAATCCATGACTACCAGTACGCCCGTTTTCCATGGTTTTTTTCAACTCAGCTGCGAAATCAATATCCCGAGCTTGGAAGCCTGGCGTATCAGCATTGGCAATATTTGCCGCCAAAATTTCTTGGCGTTTATTACGTAGTGAAAGCGCTTCTTGTTGAAAATGAAACGTATTTTCTAATTTATCGAGCATCTTCTATCCTTGGTGGCTAAACCACTCACCTCAGCTGATAAAACAATTTCAGTTAACAGAATAAACGCTCAAAAAAAAGATGATTGGAGGAATAGGGGTAAATTGAATTGCTATTTATGCGTTTAAGGTATGTGAAGAGGATGTACACTATTTTGGCTAAATAAGTTTAACCACACCATTAGCATAAACTTTATAAGGTGATACAAACTATGTCTGTTAGAACGTTTATCGGTGTTATTTCTTTTTTCTTTATAGTAAATAGCGGTATAGCCAATCCCCTACCCGAAGCGCTACAGCAATTTTTCCAAACGCGCCACCACAAAGACGATAAAGTCACCGTAACCGTTTTAACCCCAGAGGATAAATGGCCACATTGCCAACAACAAGAAATCCTACAGCATGCAGGCTCTCGCAACTGGGGACGTCTTTCTATCCCCATTCAGTGCGATAATCAACGTCGTTTTATACAAGTAGATGTGAGTGTTTATGGACAATATTTAGTCGCTAAAAAAGAGATTAATCGTGATGATGTAATAACAAAATCTTCGATTAAGATCATAAAAGGAGATTTAGAAAAGCTACCTTATGACGTGTTAAGAGATGCTGTTTTTATTAAAAATGCCATTGCTATGCGCCATATTGCGACCGAAAAACCAATAACATCAACTATGGTTCGTCGCCCTTGGGCCATTTTAGCGGGGCAGACTGTAACGGTTTTTGCACAAGGTGATCACTTTCAAATCCGTTATGAAGGAAAAGCGATTAACAATGCCGTTGCCAATGAAAGTATTCGTATACGGGTCAAATCAGGGCAAATTATTACTGGTGAAGCGCTGGAAAATGGCTCTGTGCGTATCCCCTTGTAATACATTAATGATAACAATTAAAGGTAACGATAAGCAGAATAAGCCTATATTAAATGACTTGTTAACCGTTTTAATGATAGCAAGACAAGGTAAACTCTCTTGCACTATAAGTTGAATAAAAACGCTGCTTGTAGACTAGTGCTAATGAGTACGCTACAGCTTGAAGTATGACGAAAAAATACTCTAAATAATTCAAGTTGTAGCTAGGCGGCAAGCGAATGAGTTGCTAAGAGCATACATAAGTATATGACTAGTGCGAATGAGTGACGCCAACAACGCTACAGCTTGAAGTATGACGAGTAAGATAACATTAAAGTTTATATCTACACTGCCGATATAAAGCTACAAGATGATAGGCGAAAACACATAGGTTGTTTACAATGGCTTCATCTGACAATTAATTGATGCCTAACAAAGGATTTTCCTATGAGTATTGAACGCACAAATCCACTTATCCCAATCACGGCCATTTCTCAGCGTAACCTTAATGAAGGTGCCCAAGAAGCACGAAAAACCGGTAATACGCAAACAAAAGCAATGGCGGGTGATACTTCTGTGAAACTAAGTGAAGCACAGAAAAAATTAGTTCAACCTAGCAATCAAGACATCAATGTCGAGAAAGTTGCCCGTTTAAAAGCAGCGATTGCCGATGGAACATTAACAATGGATAGCAGCAAAATTGCGGAAGCACTTTTCCGAGAAGCTGCTGAAAGCATAACTAAATAATATTAAAGATTATGATGGAAGAACTCCGCCAGACCTTAGATCTTCAGTTATCACAGCTCAATACCATTGCGGGTATTTTACGTGCTGAGCAACAGTTATTATGTGCAGGAAGTATTGATATCAATAAGCTGCATGAACTAACTGAACAGAAGAATTTTGTATTAACAGCCCTAGGTCATACCGATCAAAAACGTCAAATACTCAGTAAACAAGTTGGTATTGATAGACCCTATCAAGGACAGCCTTTTTTAGCTGATTTATGGGGACAACTGGTTGATCTAACGGAAGAGTTAAAACATCTTAATCAACACAATGGCTTATTGTTAGAGCAACATATTACTCGCAATAGTGAAACGCTACATTTTCTACAGAAAAATCATAGCCCAACACTTTATGGTGCAGATGGACAAGCACAGCGTTCAATATTAGCTGGGCGAAAAATACAAATATAATTTTCTTTTATAATTAAAGAATAGTCCCTGTATTATCTCAATATAATACAGGGAGTATTTTATTTAATATATTGATTTATATGTAACAACCTTCAGATAAATATTGAATTAGCGTTAGGATTTAAATCGATAGTAATAATTAAAATAGCCTTATTTGTATTCAGTATAATCTATAATAGTTGATCTACCTAATTTATATTTTGTTCCCCCCTCTAATTTTAATCCCTCTGTTCCTATTAACAAGTTTTTACCTTCAATATCAACTTTATCATCATTTAATTGTAATATAATACGACCATCCCCCTGGATTTTACCACCAAGAGATATACTATCCTCAGCGACAATATGAAAAACACTATTATACGACAATGATATATTACCTATTCCTATGGTTCCTAGGGTTCCTACTCTTCCATATAAATAACTATCATCAATATTAAATGTTCTATCTAAAAGCAACGTATCCGCTTTCATAAATAGAATACTATTTTTAACATTAAATGATGAATTATTAAGATAAGAAGAATAATTATAAACCATTACTTTTGATTGTTTCGTCCCATCATAAACTGTTCTATATAAATTATCATCTTGATTTATATTTATGTTTCCTATGTTAATCAAGTTATAAGACTCATGATTTAGTGACAAAGTATTTATATTACCATAATTATAAATGTCACCCTTTTTTGTTTTTATTATTAAATATCGACTATTTATTCCTGCCTCTGTCCTTAACAAAAAATGGCTGTATTTATTATAATCATTTTTAGCTCCAAGATTAAACTCACTTAACCCCATATCAAAACGAATATATTCAGCATTTAAATCACCTTTAATCAAGTCTATATCATTAGAGATAATATTTATTATTCCAGATGAAATATCTTTATAATTGCGATGAATATGCATATGTTCATTTTTATCTAATTTATTTCTCATATCAAAAACAACACTCGAATCTATACCAGCTATAGTGAATGTCTTAGAAAATTTCCCTGTACTGCTTCCAGTAATTAACTTAACATCATCAATTCCAGAGAAAGAACAATCATGACAAAAAATTCCATTAGGATTAGCTATAACTACTGTTGCCTTTTTTCCTTGTAACTCAAGCTCACCTCTTAGAGTTGAAAACTCTTTAGAAACAACCTCATTAATAATTAATTCTGCTTCAGCATTATTTTTTAATGATAAACCAAAATCACCAACATCAAGACGATCATAATAGATATGGGCGGTACCATTTTGATTAGTATTTATCACTTCAATTTGTGTTTTCCCTGTGTCATCATTAATAGATACTTTTGCATCTGATAATGAATCAGAATGTAAAATAACATCTTGATGAGCATAACAAGATAATGAAATAAATACAGATAACAGTGAGACAGTAAATAGAGCGTTTTTTTTCATGGACATTTCCTTTGGTTTTAAAACTGATTATCATAATTAGCACAAGGAACAATTAATTTTAAAAAAAATCCATATAAAAAACATATAGACAAAGCATTTAAAAAACATATAAATAATATATTAACGATTAAGTATTTATATTAAAAAATACAAATAATATCTTTAAATATTAATAATAAGATATATAAACAGCCCTATTACCAAACAAGCTATTAATATTTAATTTTCTTTCTGTTATTCTATAAGCCTCTTTATCAAAATAAATCTCACCATATCCATGTTTAATATTGCTTTTATTTAAAACATATTCTATATATAGAACAATTACTTATATTCTTCTTGTTTAAACTAAAAAAAACCACTAAATGATGATTTAGTGGTTTTAGTAGACTTTTATCAATGGTTAATGATTAATTATTTTGCCCACCAATCATTGATGTCATACGAATATGACGACCTTCGCTAATTTCCATATTTGATAATACCGCTAACTGTGGCAAGCTACGGCGTAAAAAGCGTGATAACAGCGAACGTAGTGCATGGTTAACCAAGAGTACTGGCACGCCCCCTGACATCTCTTGACGGCGTACCGCATCTAAGGCTTGTTGTTCAATGTTTTCAGCAAGGCCAGGCTCTAATCCCCCCCCGCTTTGCATCGCTTGTAATAATAGACGCTCTAGTCCCGCATCTAATCCGATAACTTGTATCTCTTCTTTATCACCAAACCAGTGTTGTGTTATCGCCCTGCGTAATGCCACACGAACTACCGCCGTTAATTCTGCCGGATCTTTTTGCTCAGGTGCATGCTCTGCAAGTGCTTCTAATATGGTTCTCATATCGCGAATAGGCACTTGCTCAGCCAACAGGTTTTGCAATACTTTATGTAACACCGTTAATGACAGCATATCGGGGATCATATTTTCCGTCATTTTCGGTAGTTCTTTGCTTACCCTATCAAATAGCATTTGCGCTTCTTGGCGACCAAATAACTCTGATGCGTATTGGTTAAGTACATGATTAAAATGTGTTGCAATCACTGTACTTGCCGCCACAACCGTATAGCCTTGTACTTGTGCTTGCTCTCTTAAACTGTCATCAATCCATACTGCTGGTAAACCAAATGCCGGCTCTTGAGTGTTATCACCTTCTAGCGTTCCGACTGCATTACCGGGGTTTATGGCCAACCAACGCCCAGGATGAGCTTCGCCATGGCCGATTTCTACCCCTTTCATTAAAATGCGGTAGGAGGAAGGTTTTACTTCCATATTATCGCGAATATGTACAACAGGAGGTAAATACCCCATTTCTTGTGCAAACTTTTTGCGAATACCACTAATTCGACCTAACAATTCACCATTTTGGCGATTGTCGACCATGGGAATAAGACGATAACCCACTTCCATTGACAGCGGATCTTCTAATTGCACATCTTCCCAAGAGGCTTCAACAACCCGATTTTGTTTTTCAACTTGTTCCAACTCTTTTTGTTGTTGCATTTGAGGACTGCTATGGCGTTTTAAGATATACCATCCTAATCCTGCTAATGCTGCCGTAAAGAAGAGGAAAACAAAGTTTGGCATACCTGGTACTAACCCCAGCAATCCTAAAACACCCGCAGTTAGCATCAGTACACGAGGGTTATCAAAGAGTTGCGTCACCATTTGTTGACCGACGTCTTCATCGGTTGCAACGCGAGTAACAATAACACCCGCCGCTGTTGATATAATCAGTGCTGGTATTTGTGCCACCAGCCCATCACCGATGGTTAATAAGGTATAAGTGCTTGCCGCATCGTTAAGTGCCATATTATGTTGTGCAACACCGACCACTAAACCACCAACGACGTTTATTACCAAGATCATTAAGCCGGCAATCGCATCCCCTCGGACGAATTTACTTGCACCATCCATAGATCCATAAAAGTCAGACTCAAGCGAGACTTCTTTACGACGTTTTTTAGCTTCTTCTTCGTTGATGATCCCAGCATTTAAATCAGCATCGATAGCCATCTGCTTACCCGGCATCCCATCTAATACAAAGCGTGCGCCTACTTCAGCAATACGCCCTGCACCTTTGGTGATAACCATAAAGTTAATCAGAATAAGAATGATAAAGACAACGATACCGATAGCAAAATTGCCACCTACGAGGAAATGACCAAAAGCTTCAACAACACGCCCTGCAGCCGCTGAACCTGTATGTCCTTCCATCAAGATAATACGTGTTGATGCAACGTTAAGCGATAAGCGTAACAATGTAGTGAACAGAAGTATTGTAGGAAAGGCAGCAAAGTCCAATGTGCGCCTAGTAAACATGGCCACTAATAGCACCATGATAGAAAGGGCAATGTTAAAGGTAAACAATAAGTCCAATAGAAAAGGTGGCAATGGCAGTACCATCATTGACAGTATAAGCAAAATAAGTACTGGCCCTGCCAGTATCTGCCACTGAGAACTTTTCCAATTTCCCGGCAAGCGGAGTAATGAGGCCAAATTAGCCATGACGATTATCTTCTCCAGCAAAGTCCAGTGCGGGAGGCACTGGCAAGTTCATAGGTTGTTTAGGTTTTAAACCACCTTCGGTTTTCCATCGTCTCAGTTGATAGACCCAAGCTAAAACTTCTGCAACAGCGGCATAGAGTGTTGCAGGAATAGCCTGTCCTATCTCACTGTGACGATATAACGCCCTAGCAAGCGGCGGCGCTTCTAGAAGCGGAATTCGATGTTCAGCACCAATTTCTTTAATTTTTAAGGCAATGGCGCCCGCCCCTTTAGCAAGTACTTTCGGGGCAACCATTTTGTCGTTATATTGCAAAGCAACCGCGTAATGCGTTGGGTTAGTGACAATGACATCTGCTTTTGGCACATCTGCCATCATTCGTCGACGCGACATCTCGTGTTGTTGTTGGCGAATACGCGCCTTTAATTGCGGATCACCCTCTTGTTGTTTAAATTCATCTTTAATTTCTTGGCGTGTCATGCGTAACTTTTTCAAATGGCTACGAATTTGAAAAATAATATCGAATGCCACCATCGGGATAAGCATAAAAACCGCAATATAGACCGCAAAAATAAGCAGTTGCATCGCATTAGCTAAAGCACTTAAAGGAGGAAGCGTGATCAAATGAAGAATATCGTTCCAGTTGTGCCATAAGAAAACCGTTGCGGCTAAGCCGACAAAGAGTGATTTTAAAATCGCTTTAAATAATTCAGCTAACGCATTCATTGAAAAAATACGTTTTAAGCCAGAAATAGGGTTCCATTTTTTCGGATCAAACTTGATAGATTTGCTACTAAAATTAATCCCCCCCAATACGGCTGAACCACCAATTGCCACTAAGACCAGGCCTAGAAACACTGGCGATAACGCAAATACAGCCTGTTTCATTAAACTGGCAAAACGGGGGATCAATAAATTCTCGTTGCCGATTATGTGGTGATTAAAAGTAAAACCTTCCGTTAGCATGGCATAAAGCTCACGAGTGATAAAACGCCCACTCATCCACAGTAGACTGACGCCCCCTAAAATCATTAATACGGACGAAAGCTCTTTGGAACGAACAATTTGCCCATCCTTTTTCGCTTTTTCCCGTTTATGGGGTGTGGGTTCTTCTGTCTTTTCGAGATCGCTATCTTCAGCCACAGTCTGTCCGATTTAGATAATTAGATTAAAGCCTGAATGAAATGTCTCTTAGCATGACAAATTCAGAAGAAATTGATGGGTTGAACAATCGCAAATTTACGGGGCTTTTTGGGCTATGAAGGTATAAACAGCAAAAAAGTGTGCTACTTACACATCACCTTTGAAACAACATATTTATTTGGTGCAAATATGGAGGGTTTATCGCAAGAATAATTCTGTGGCGAATATAAGGTAAAAGCGTGTATTTCTCACCATCAAACAAAAGCCGCTTAGATAAAGCGGCTTACATTTTCTTCAATAGCCTGCGCTATTAACCTGTTTTTTGGTTGTTTTTTATCCATAAAATAGAACATCCTCAAAGAGCAGAGATAGAGCGAATGCCTCCTGCAAGCCAGTTATGTCCTTATCGCCCTAAACTCACCAATAGATTAGAAACCTAAACTTTCCAGTAAATCATCAACCTGATCTTGATTCTTAATCACACCAGCATTGTTTTTATTGACTTGTGGGCCATTTAATAATGAATCACTCTCTTTTTTCGCATTGGATTTTTCAAGTTGCTCTGGTGGCAGATTTTCCATTAATACCATAACAAGTTGTTTTTCAATTTCTTGAACCACACTCATCATACGTTTAATCACTTGGCCTGTTAAATCTTGGAAATCTTGCGCCATCATAATTTCAAGTAATTGGCTATTTGTAAAAGCCGCACTTTCAGGGATATCCCGCAAATAATTGCGGGTATCCGTTACAAGAGAGCGTACATCTTTGAGATCTTCTGGATGCTCAAACCATTGATCCCAGCGTTCAGTTAACTTAGTTGCATGACTACTTAACTCATCCTGTTTTGGTTGCGCAGCTTCCACACAATTTAATGTACGCTCAGCTGCCTGAGCGGTCATTTGAGCAACATAGTCCAATCTTTCCCTTGCATCAGGAATGGCTTCTGCTGCTTCTGCTATTGCTTTATCCAATCCTAATTCTCGCAAACTGTCGCGTAACATACGCGTCAATTGTCCGATCCGACTGATAATATCTGACGTTATTTCGACATTATCTTTCGGCATAATTGGATCCCCACTCATTGCGACTCCTTAGATGCCCAGTTTTTCAAAAATTTTATTGAGTTTTTCTTCAAGAATGGCTGCAGTAAAAGGTTTAACAACATATCCACTTGCTCCTGATTGCGCAGCAGCAATAATATTTTCTTTTTTCGCTTCGGCGGTCACCATCAGAACGGGAAGCGTTGCAAGCCCTGCGTCACTACGAATATTCTTCAGCAACTCTAACCCATCCATATTGGGCATATTCCAATCGGTGATAACAAAATCATATGCCGAACTCTGTAACTTGGCTAACGCGTCAGCACCATCTTCTGCTTCTTCTACGTTCATAAATCCTAACTCCTTTAGTAAATTACGAACGATGCGGCGCATTGTTGAAAAATCATCAACCACTAAAAATCTCAGATCCTTACTTGCCATTGAAAACTCCTTCAAAATATATTGGCAAATTACTGTGTTGCTGTTTAAACTGAACTTAATCAGATACGCAATGATTGTGTTGTGCTGATTTTCATCAGCACGGCTTTACTCATTGAGCTTATACTTTTTACCTCATCTACGGCTCCCAATTCGACCGCGGAACGAGGCATCCCAAAGACGACGCAACTTGCTTCATCTTGTGCAAATGTGTAGCTACCTGCACGACGCATTGCTAATAAACCTGTAGCACCATCACTGCCCATCCCTGTTAAAATGACACCAATAGCATTACGTCCCGCATATTTAGCAACCGAATTAAATAGCACATCAACAGAAGGTCGATGCCGATTTACCGCAGGATCTTTATTTATATGGATCTGGTAATTAGCACCATTACGACGAAGCTCCATATGATAATCACCCGGTGCGATGTAGGCGTGTCCAGGTAAAACCCGTTCTCCATCTTCAGCTTCTTTCACACTGATTTGGCATAAACGGTTTAACCGCTCTGCAAATGAATGAGTAAACCCCGCCGGCATATGTTGGGTTATTAATACTGCAGGGCTGGTAATAGGTAATGGCTCTAAAAAATGACGAATGGCCTCCGTGCCCCCTGTTGAAGCACCAACAGCGATTAACTTTTCACTCGAAATCATGGGAGTAAATGATAACGACTTAGACGGTAATGTTTTCGTTTCATGACGACTAATTCTTGCCTGAGCCGCTGCTCGGATTTTTTCTGCAATAAGTTCACTGTAGGCCAACATTCCTTCACGTAGACCTAACTGAGGTTTAGTGACAAAATCAACCGCCCCCAGTTCTAATGCTTTTAATGTCACTTCTGAACCTTTGGCTGTGAGTGATGAAACCATCACCACTGGCATAGGGCGTAAGCGCATTAATTTTTCCAAAAAATCAATACCATCCATGCGTGGCATTTCAACATCTAACGTCAATACCTGTGGATTAAACTTTTTTATTAAGTCACGAGCGACTATCGGATCTGGCGCACAATCAACGACCTCCATATCATGGTGACTATTAATTATTTCTCGCATGATCTGGCGCATTAACGCCGAATCATCAACACAGAGTACCGTTATTTTATTCATAACCTCTCCTTGCTGGTGTCAGCCCGTAAACCGTATGCCCCTGCAAGTAAAAATCCTTGCTTAGTTGGCTCACATTTTCAGAATGCCCTACAAACAACATTCCATCGGGTTTAAGCAATGGTATAAATCGATGAAGTAAGCTTTGCTGTGTCGTTTTATCAAAATAAATCATGACATTACGACAAAAAATCGCATCAAATGGCCCTTCTAATTTCCACTGCTTGTCGAGTAAATTCAAATACTGAAAAGTGACCATTTCACTTACTTGTGGTCTAATTTTCACGTATCCGGCAAAATCACCAACACCTTTGAGAAAATATTTTTTCAAATATTCTTCGTTTAACGTTTTTAACTCTTCCAGTCGATAAACACCTTTACGGGCTTTTTCCAACACATTAGTGTCGATATCGCTGGCAATAATTTTTGTTTTATAGGGGTTATCCCCAAAAACATCGCGCAAAGTCATCGCTATTGAATAAGGCTCTTCTCCAGTAGATGCGGCAGCACACCATACTCGGTAAACTCCTCCTGCCCTGTTTTTGGCGTGTTTAGCCAAAATAGGAAAGTGATGTGCTTCCCTAAAAAATGCAGTTAAGTTTGTGGTTAACGCATTAATAAACTCTTGCCATTCAGGGTTGCATACATCACTTTTTAGAAACGCAAGATAGTCACCAAAGTTATTCATCCGTAATTCACGTAACCTCCTCGTGAGACGGTTATAAACCATTTCCCGTTTGTTGTTAGTCAGCACAATACCTGCTTTTTGATAAATTAATTGGCAGATTGATTGAAACTGATCATCGGACAACATAAACCGTTCAGAAAAAAAATCTAACGGTTGAGCAGCGATATCTGGCAATTCTTCAGTAACATTACGTTTCATTATTTTTTAATGGGTCTTTTTAAAAAATGATTTTTTATCTGCTTTCTTCAACCCATTACCTTCTAAGGAGTGAGAAGATCCGTCTTCATCCGTGTCAGGCAATTCGAATGCCGATACAGCATTAACCAGGTTGTTAGCCTGATCTTCTAATGCTGTGGCAGCAGATGCTGATTGCTCCACCAAAGCAGCGTTTTGTTGTGTCACCTGATCCATCTGACTAACAGCATCAGCAACTTGGTGAATACCTCTACTTTGTTCGTCTGAAGCCGAGGCAATTTCGGCCATTAACTCAGTGACTTTATTTACAGATGTGACAAGCTCCTCCATCGTTTGCCCCGCATCATTTACTAATCGAGATCCCTGAGAGACTCGAGACACAGACTCGTCAATAAGTGTTTTAATTTCTTTAGCCGCTTCAGCACTACGCTGAGCAAGATTACGCACCTCTCCTGCAACAACTGAGAAACCGCGTCCTTGTTCACCCGCTCGCGCCGCTTCTACCGCAGCATTAAGCGCTAAGATATTGGTTTGAAAGGCAATACCATCAATGACACTAATAATAGCGCCTATCTTTTGAGAACTTTGAGTAATAGCATCCATCATTTCGACCACACTGTGAGTAATTTCACCGCCTCGTAGTGCAGTTTCAGATGCAGATTCCGCCAACTTACTCGCTTGTAACGCGTTATCCGCATTTTGTTTAACTGTCGCCGTTAATTGCTCCATACTCGCAGCCGTCTCTTCCAAAGAAGCAGCTTGTTGTTCTGTGCGCGAGGATAAATCGGTATTACCTTTGGAAATTTCTTGAATACCCGAATACATCGCCTGACTGTTATCACGAACAATACGAATAGAGCGCGCCAACTCGCCACGCATCTCACGTAACCGTCTAAAAATGTCACCTATTTCGTCATCAGTAAAAACCAGAATTTCACGATTTAATTTGCCTGTTGCGACATCATTAAAGTAACGGCTTAAACTTGCGAAAGGTTTAATAATATTAAAACTTAACCAGCGATGAGAGGCGATTGACACCACAATTACCATGGTGATTGCGCCAATAAACATTAAAATAGCGATGGTATAAAAATGATGTCCTTGTTCAATCGAATCAGCCACTTCGTGTTGAACGTAATTCATATAGGTATTAAATGAATTTTCCATTGCAGTTTGATAGCGTTCCGTTGGTTGATCTAAAAACCCTTGAAAATCGCCTTTTTTTAACATGCCATGTAATTCAATTAGTGCACTATAAAGAACGTGATAATCATTTTTTACGGTATTAAAAATCTCTTTTTCTTCTTGTGGAATAACCTCTTGATTAATATCTGTAAGGAAATTTTGAAAATGAGTATTTGCTGTTTCCAAACGTGATAATGCGATTGATTCAATAGATTGGATATAATCTGTTGACTGTTCAGTTTTCATTCCTATCGCAACGCGGTTTATTGCATTACGTGCTTGTACTAAAGATACCCAACTTAATCCTAATTCATCTCGCTTAGCAGTATCTAAATCAATTCGAGTGATCTGATTGTTGTTTAAATGAATAATTCCCAGAGAGATCCCACTGGAAATAACTTGCATCACACAAAACATCATCAGTAATAAATAGAGACTGGTGGATATCTTTAATTTACGAAACCTAAACATGCCTTCACCTCGTTATAAGCGGTAGCAAATCACTACCGCTTGTCAGCCACTTGTTGTTGTTAGAAAGTTTCCCAGTTAGCGGGATCTTCAACACTGCTGCTCTTTTTCTTTTCTGAGGTTCCTGGTTTTATAAGTGGAGCAGCGGCTTGTACTACAGGGGGTGCATCCAATTCCTTTTTCTCTAATGCTTTTTCTTCCTGACCCGGTAATTTGAAGATGGAAACTAAGCGGGTTAATGCAACTGCTTGATCTTCAAGACCCGCAGCAGCGGCGGCAGATTGTTCTACTAAAGAGGCATTTTGCTGAGTAACACGATCCATTTCAGAAACCGCAAGACCCACTTGTGAAATTCCTCGACTTTGTTCATCCGATGCCGAGGCAATTTCCCCCATAATATCGGTAACACGTGTCACAGATTCGACAATACGAGTCATGGTTTCCCCTGCACTTTCAACTAATACCGATCCGGTTTCAGTGCGACTAACAGAGTCTTCAATCAACGTTTTTATTTCTTTAGCAGCTTCTGCACTTCTCTGTGCAAGATTACGGACTTCGCCGGCAACTACCGCAAATCCGCGACCATGCTCACCGGCTCTCGCAGCTTCAACAGCCGCATTCAACGCCAAAATATTGGTTTGAAATGCGATACCATCAATCACTGCTGTAATATCGGTGATTTTTTGAGAACTTCCGGCTATGTCGTGCATCGTTTGCACCACATTAGCCACAACTTTTCCACCTTGGCGGGCAATATCTGAGGCATCATTGGCAAGGTTACTTGCTTGGCGTGCGTTATCAGCATTTTGTTTTACTGTCGCCGTTAACTGCTCCATACTCGCAGCAGTCTCTTCTAATGAAGCAACTTGCTCCTCAGTACGTGAGGATAAATCATTATTACCTGCGGCAATTTCACTGGTGCTGTTATAGATATTCTCAGTACTTTGATAAACACCACGAACAGTATGTATAAGCTCTTGTTGCATGTGCTTTAAGCCACTTGCTAATAAGCTCATTTCATTACGTCCATGCACCTCGATATCGGGACGTAGATCCCCTTCAGAAAATGCTTTAATATTTAATAACAATGAATTAAGTGGTCGAATTAATGCATTGCGTAGTGCAAACCAACAAATGATGAGTGCTGTAACAACAATAATGGCTAATATCACCATCGTGATAATAGAACGCTGATGAGAAGCTTCTAATGCACTATTTAATTGATTATTAAACTTCTCATTACGCATAACATAAGCAAGATACTCTTTATAAAAACCATCTTGATAAGAAGTCGTTGGTTGTTCGAAAAAATCTTTTAAGTTTTTATCTTGCAGTAAAATTTCTAACTGATTTAATGCAGAAAAATACTCAATAAAACGCCCTTTTAAATTGCGTATTTCTTCTTCTGAATGAATTTGATAAGCATTTATATGCTGTTCAAACTCTTTAAATTTATCATCGGCCCGAGACATATTTTTACGTGCCAGACCAGTTAAATATTCTACAGACAACGAGCTATCAACATTCAGATCTTTATCCTGTAACAGATAGCTTATAGCTGCACGATTGATATTGTTACGCGCTTGCAATAAGTTTGCCCAGCTTTCATCTAAACGTTCACGCTGTTTTTGTATTGTGAGAGTTTTATCCAGATCTTGTCTTGTTTCACTGAGATTTGAGTAAAAAACACCCCCGGAGATAAACTGCAAAACACCAAACAACAGAAGAATGGATAACAACCCAGTCACTATTTTCATTCGGCTAAACATGAGTTTCCCTTTTTATAATAGATGGTATGACCAAGTTATCGGCAGACTTAAGAGAAACTTTATAGGTTTTATCCTATATAGATACTATTTTCTATTTACAATAAATAAATTAAATATCAATAAGTTATATTTTAAATTCTCATTTTAAAAACCTGCTAGGCATAATGCACATTCATTTTTTAGTTAATACATTTAAAAAAAATAACTTAACTAAAATTAAAAGTACTCTTTCTGATTTAATTTCACTTAATTAATATTAAAGCCCCAAGAAATAACAAATAATTGAAAAAACTATTCCGGCAAGATAGCCGGAACAGTATTAAAGAATAAGATTAATAGGCTAAACTTTATTTAGCCATAATTGTTGCGCTATCAACTAATTCCATTTCTTCGCTATTGAGTAATTTTTCAATATCAACCAGAATTAACATTCTTTCATCTAAAGTACCCAATCCTGTTAAATATTCTGTTGACATTGTTACCGCAAATTCAGGAGCAGGACAGATTTGTTCAGGTTTTAAGGTTAATACATCAGAAACACCATCAACAACAATGCCGACAATACGGTTGAGTAAATTAACCACGATCACCACTGTGTTGTCATTATAGGTAACATTTTCTTGTGAAAACTTAATTCGTAGATCAACGATAGGTACAATAACCCCCCGTAAATTGGTCACACCTTTAATAAAACTAGGTGCATTCGCAATACGAGTGACTTGGTCATAGCCCCGAATTTCTTGTACTTTTAGAATATCAATGCCATATTCTTCGTTGCCCAACGTAAAAATTAGAAATCCTTGTCCAACAGTTTCACCGGATAATTTCTCGAAATGTTCCGCAGCCATAATCTTATTTTATCCTCACTATTAAATAACTGTATGCGCAGTTGTATTCTTTTTCTTTTCTGTCATTTGAGAATGACTTAAACGTTGTAATTCTGGAACATCAAGAATTAAAGCAACACTACCATCGCCCATGATTGTGGCAGCAGAAATACCCGGTACTTTTCGGTAATTGCTTTCTATATTTTTAACAACCACTTGATGTTGACCAACTAACTTATCGACCAATAAAGCATAACGGCGCCCTGCACTTTGTACGATAACCGCAATCGCTTGAGTAATATCGGTTTGCGCACCTTCAATATTAAAAGTACGGTGTAATTCAATAAGCGGTAAATATTCACCTCTTACTTGCAATAATTTTTCATCTCCTGCTAAAGGATAAATATCTTCCTCTTCAGGTTGTAATGAGCTAACCACTGTTCCTAATGGTAAAATAAATACTTCATCATTCACTTTTACTGACATGCCATCTAAAATGGCCAATGTGAGTGGCAGCAAGATGCGAATGCGTGTGCCTTTTCCAACTTCAAAACTAATTTGAATTTGCCCACCCATTTCTTGGATATTTCGTTTTACAACATCCATACCCACACCACGTCCAGAAACATCGGTGACAACCTCAGCGGTAGAGAAACCTGGCGCAAATATCAACATCGCAACTTCTTCATTGCTCATATTTTCAGAAACAGCTAAGCCCGATGATATCGCCTTTTTCAAAATACGCTCACGATTTAATCCAGCACCATCATCTGTCACTTCAATACAAATATTGCCACCTTGATGCTCTGCTGAAAGCGTTAATTGACCCGCCTCTGGTTTGCCCGCGGCAATGCGATCGGCAGGCATTTCAATACCATGATCAAGACTATTACGGACTAAGTGAGTTAAAGGATCGATGATTTTCTCAATTAAACTTTTATCAAGTTCAGTTGAACTACCAATCATATTTAACTCAACTTTTTTATGCATTTTGCCAGCTAAATCACGAACGACCCGCGGAAAACGACTAAAAACATATTCCATCGGCATCATACGGATAGACATCACTGACTCTTGCAGATCACGAGAGTTACGCTGTAGCTGTGCAATACAACTGAGTAGATCACTATGAATAGATGGCTCAAGCGTGTCACTATGTTGCGCTAACATAGACTGAGTGATCACCAATTCCCCGACCAAGTTAATCAGTTGGTCCACCTTTTCAACCGCAACGCGAATACTGGTTGATTCCGTTTTGGCCTGAGCAACAACAGGTTTTCGCGCAGGCGCTGGTGTCGCAGTTGGTGGCAAGGTTGTGGCAACTTTAGTCACTTCATCTGCTTGACTATTTTTATTCAACTCAGCAACGTTTTTTTCTATCGTAGCTGGCTGCTCTGTTTGAGCAGCAGGCTGGATACTTTCTGTCACAGATGAGGGTGAGTGTTCGGCTTGCTCTTGCGTTTTATCTGTAGACTTTACCTTTTCCTCAGTAGCAGCAACGTTAGCAAAGGAAATCTGTTCTGGTTCAATCACAAAACATAATACCGCACTGATATCTTCTTGAGTTGCTGTGGTTTTTAATACCGCTTCCAACCCATGGTGCTGTTTTTCAACCTGACTGACTTCACCCAGATGCTTTAATTCATCTAGCATTAAATCAATATCGGTTTCTTTTAAATCAGATAAAATAATATGATGCTGATAAAGACCGTCAGTATTTGGTGTATTAGCCGTTGCTAGTGGTTGATTTTCTTTACTAAGCTCATCGTCAGTATGATGTACTGCAGAAACAGGAGTGATGTTCTCCGTTGGGGCATTACTTTCAGCTAAAGATACTGAGTCATTCCCCTCACCTAATTGAGTTGATTGTTCCTCTTTGACTTCTAGAGCTAACTGACGCAACTTCTCACAAATATAGTTAAATGTTTCCTCGTCTGGCTCTTGTGAGTTTTTATGTGCATCCAATTGCTGTTGCATAATATCTTTCGCTTCCAGAAACAGGTTAATAATGTCATCGGTAAGTACCATTTCATGGCGTCTTGCACTATCGAGCAAGTTTTCCAGCACATGAGTGGTCTGCTGAAGTTTAACGAAGCCAAATGTTGCGGCTCCTCCTTTTATGGAGTGCGCACTACGAAAAATAGCATTTAACTGCTCTTGATCTGGATTTTGCGGATCAAGTAACAGTAAATGCTGTTCCATATCAGCTAACAACTCATCTGCTTCATCAAAAAATGTTTGATAAAACTCGGTAATATCCATCGTTACTCATTCACCTTTACGCGATTACATACAAACTAAGGAGTTGTTTCCTGTTTTGTCGTAATATTTGTCGATTGTGATGGCAAACTTTCCCCAGAAACTCCTGTTTCAACATTTTCCTTTTTTGATTCGGGAAGCTTAGATGTAGAAGAAGACACAGACGAATTCGTCTGTGTATTTTCTCCGTTTTCTTGTGGGGTTTCTTGCCCTGAAAGCAGAGGTTTAATTTCTGATGCCTCTTTTATTGCTGGTGCAACCCGCTCATTTTCATGTACGATTTTCTTTTCTTCCTGCTTAGTTAAAACTAATATACTGATCCTTCTATTCGCCGGAGCAAAACCATCCTCTTTTACTAAGTGAACAGTTGATGCCATACCTACAACCCGTAGTACTTTCCATTCTGCAAGCCCTGCACCAATAAGTTCTCGACGAGATGCATTGGCTCGATCCGTTGATAACTCCCAGTTACTGTATTTGAGTGCACCACTCGCATAAGGAATATCATCGGTATGACCTGATAAACTGATTTTATAAGGCGAGTCATTTAGTATTGGCGCTATCGCAGTTAAAATATCTTTCATATAAGGTTCAACAGTGGCACTGCCAACTTTAAACATTGGCCGGCTTTCTTTATCTATAATTTGGATACGTAAGCCTTCGTCCATCATGTCAATTAATAAATGAGGTTTTAAATCTTTTAAGCGAGGATCTTGTAAAATAACTTGCTCTAAATTCTCTTTCAGTTTACGGAATTGCTGTTTTTCATTGAGCTGTTTATCTTCGACACCTTTTGGCAGTACATCACCTTCGTTATACACAGGATCACGTCCTCCCCCTGGTATCGGGTTTGTCACGTCTCCACTAACGCGGCCTTTTTCAATGGCAACTTTTAGAGGTGTGCGAAAATATTCAGCAACACGAGTTAACTCTTGAGGACTAGCGATAGAAAGTAACCACATCACCAGAAAGAAAGCCATCATGGCAGTCATAAAGTCAGCGTAAGCTATCTTCCACGCACCATGTTGTGCGTTGTGCTGTTTTTTCCCTCGCTTTTTAACTCTGATTATCTGTGAATTACTTTTCATAATTACTCTTCTTTCATTGCATCAGGATTTGCCTGCATCGGTGTCCGTACCTGACGTACATGTTCTTCCAATTCAATAAATGAAGGTCTGTCTGCCAGAAAGAGGGTCTTACGACCAAACTCAACCGCTATCTGTGGTGCATATCCATTCATGCTAGATAACAGGGTGGTCTTGATGCACTCCATCATTTTCATTTGTTGACTAGAGCGTTGTCTGATACGAGAGGCTAATGGTGAAACAAAGCCATAAGCTAATAAAATACCTAAGAAAGTACCTACCATTGCGTGACCAATAAGTGCCCCCATTTCCCCAGCAGGTCTATCGGCAGCACCTAGCGCATTAACCACCCCCATAACCGCGGCCACAATACCAAATGCGGGTAATGAATCGCCCATCGTAGAGAGCCCCGCCGCAGGTACTTCACTTTCTTCTTCAAAAGTGGCAATTTCTTCGTCCATTAGTGCTTCAATTTCATAAGGATTCATATTCCCCGTCACCATCAAACGCATATAATCAGTAATAAAACTGAGCATATAAACGTCTTTCATAATGCGAGGGTATTGGGAAAAAATGTCACTTTGTTGTGGATTTTCAATATCTCTCTCTAATGCCAACATGCCGTTTTGGCGCGCTTTAGACAGCAAACGAAACATTAATGCCATTAGATCCATATACATCGCTTTATTGTAGTTAGTGTTACGAAGTAATTTCGGTAGGATTTTTACCGTTGATACGATCGCACGACCATTATTACCTACAACAAAAGCACCGATACCGGCACCAAAAATAATTAAAAATTCAGCGGGTTGATATAATGCGCCTAGATGTCCACCTACGAGGGTAAACCCTCCGAGGACAGCACAAATCACCACGATATATCCTAAGAGTACTAACACGCGATATCCCTTTAGCTAATTTCGTTATAGAGAGAATGGCGAACATAACCGCAAGGAGATAGGAGGGGAAGAGGAAACAACTCAGGTTATAGAGTCTTTAATCTATAACCTGATATTTAACTTTCAATCTCGAATCACATTGCAAACTGTTCAAGACCATCCAACAGTTGTAAGTTAATATCGGCAGGATTGGCGGAAAGTTTACGTTTTTTTATTGCCCGAGATGGAGGCTGACAAAGACTACAAACATAATTACTTGCAGGCTGATGTGCGTGTGTAATAAATGAACCATTACATTTGGTACATACAGAAAGTTGTAACATACCACTTTCAACAAAACGAACTAATGTCCATGCTCGTGTTAGTGCTAAAATAGGTTCTTGATCTTTAACAGGTGGACATTGTTCTAAATATAAACGATAGGCTTTTACAACAGCTTCAACACCTACACTCCCCCCGCTTTTTAATAAAAAGCGGTAAGCATTATAAAACATTGAAGAATGGATATTTTGTTCCCATGTCATAAACCAATCTGTTGAAAAAGGTAGCATACCTTTAGGAGGAGGGCTTCCTCTTAATTCTTTGTATAATTTAATTAAACGCCCTCGACTTAATTGCGTTTCGCTTTCAAGCATTTGTAAGCGAGCACCTAAGGTGATTAATTCCATTGCTAGACGAATATCTTTCGCCTCTCGGACGATACTTTTCTCACTCATTGTTATGCCCGTTTCTTTGTAGCAGAGGTATCATGTTCCGATAGTTGACGGAACAAGTTAGAAGAAAGAAGGATACCAGTATGAATTTGTTGCAAATCATCCACTCTGGATTCTTTAGTGAGTTGTTCTATTGTTTCGCTGTCTTCAAACCGGAAATTACAGATTAGTTGGTTTGTTTCAGCCAACTTAACCAATTGAGGCAATGTTAGCTCTTTTAGTGCATCAGCCATAGAATCGCTGATACCCAGTCTAAACATTGCGGAAGCCTTTTCTTGGTTAATTAACCTCTGCGCCAAAAGCAAATACGATAAATTTATGTCATAAATATGCTTAAGCAATTCAACCGTACTCATCTCTTTACATCCCGTCCGATTATATTGAACAAAGAGGATCTTGTTTAAAGTAAGATCCCGAGGAAATTAATATAAATGTATATTGAATTTCCAGGCCCCATTTTATGAATATGACTCGTAGTAACACTACCTTGTATTACTTGATTACGATCATTTCAAAAAGTAGCGAGAAAAACATTTAAATTAAAAAGGATTTTAAATGCTCGCCAATATATCACGTTAAGAATAATCCTAACGAGATAACTTTACTCCTTAATGATTAAGTTATTCAACGGATAAAGTAGTCTAATTTAAATACTATGTGAGTTACATCACAAAAAGATAATCATTATTATGGAATTAGTTCATTAACTATTCAAGTAATATTAGTAATAAAACTTGCTGAGAATTAATAAGCGAATCTACCCAAATTAAAATATTAATGATAATTTTTTATTTTATACGATCTATTAAACTTATAAACCTAAAAATACAGCATAAAAAATTGACAAATCTAAAATTGAAGTTTTTTTCGATCACAGTAACATATATTGCCATAGCTCCTCCTCATCTTTGTCTGAACAAAGCACTTGTGTTTAATAAATATTTCTATAGATATAGTTTTTTTAGTCATTTACCGAAAACACCATAAATGATCACTTTTTATTTACAATTGGCATAAAAAACAACCAATCATAATTAATTTGAGTTATCTAATTTTATAAATTAATTAAATAAAAAAAATTACACTTAAAATTCATAAAGATAAAACATAACACTCTTACATTAGCAGGATAAGTTATACAAAATTAAATTCCTAGTTATGCATCTTACCTTATAAATTATTGAATATTTATTTCTATCACATAAAAGTTTTATTAATAAATAATTAAAAATTACTAATCAATAACTAAAAGTGTAAAATAATAAAGCTATATAACTCTTCATACGTGTTTCACTGAACAAAGATTAATCAATATAAAAAAACATGACAATACAGGTAAGATTTATTTATGGTTTTTACGTAACAGTCAAATTACTTACCAAGTTTTTTTAGAAAAACAAATATAAATCCATAGGAGAAAAAACCTCATTTAAAAATATAAAGTAATAATAATAACTTTATTTACCCAATTAAATTCGATAAAAAAAATATATAATATTTGACTTATACTTAATATAAACAAAAATAATTTATTTTTTATATTTCAGCCATTACATTTATATAAAAAAATAAAAACACATATAAATAAAAAAAACAGGCTATTATTTAAATAACATAGTATCAATAAGTAAAAAAAACAGATTGATTTTATTAAAATAATAAATAATTAATTTATTATAAATAATCAGTGTGATTTTTTTATTTCTTATCCGTTATTCTGATAAAAATAGGCTACAAATGAAATAACTATTTCATTTTCAGCAAAAAAGTTTTACCGATCTCTTCTTTCAAAATGATTGAGACATAGAAAATTTAGAATGGAAATTCCAACTTACTCATTTGCAATTTGATCAATCCCTATCCTGCTTTAACGCTCACCACCTAAATATTAACATTTGTATAAATCATTTATCCAATGTCAATATTAACAACTATTTTTGATCAAAATAACCTCTTATTGCCTACTCAATCATCATCATTAATAAACTGTAAAATAGCAAATGTTACTTTTTTTATATATGACAGATAAGATAGCTTAATTTACGACCAAAAATAATACGTTTTTTATTTTTATTTGTCTTTTTTTTAAGCATGTTTTCCGATGGTTTGAGAAGAGTAGCCTTAGCCATTTCTTAGCGCTAATCAGCTAATATCAATGCTTAACAAAAGAGAAGATGGGTTCTTCTAAGAAAGGTATTGATAAAAAGACTGCTTTTTTAAACAAAAAAGCAAACTTATTTTTATCATTTTTATTTATTGTGATATTGATTATCATCAACATTACTCAAATAAAGAGTAGAATTGGTAGGAAATAACTTTTTGACAGACAACACACAATAAGTAGATTGATATAACAAATTTATTCAAAATAGTTATTTATCACTATTTTTTATCATAAAAACAAATAACCTCAGTTACGCAACTCATTACTCAACGATCTCATTTTTATGTAACAAATAAGATAAAAATATTGTTAGCCATCTTTCTGTCACCATCAACTATAATTATTTACGTAACAACGCCCAATAACATGAGCAATAGTTTAGAAGTCGATTAGCCTTTTATCGACCATGTTCTTTTTGATTCTCGCTAACCTTTAGTATTTTCTTTTCCCCGTACTTTTACTTAATCTTTTTAATCATTTTTGTATCATGATATAATACGAAAAATAAGCCTCTAATTATTTCTAATAGAAATTACAATGGTGCATTTATTTCGTTATTCGATGATTTTTTTCTTCTATAAGTCAGACTCATCTTCTTGATAAAGATATAAATAATGTAATATTGAAATAGATATTTTATACAATAAATAGATTAGTATGTTTTTTCAACCAGTATAATAAGATTACTTATTGGTAGCATTTCCCCTACAGCTTGTTTACAAAAAAGAATTTATATCCTAATGATATGTATCAACAATCAACACTTCCCCCCATTCATCAGCTTTACTGTAGCCCCCTGCTGTGTCATCTACACAACTTTTCTCCTCCCCTGACTTGCTTTAAGTGCACTTTTATCAAAAATATTTCTCAAAAAGCAGTAGGTTAACGATCGTCAAATAAAGAATAATGATAAATAATTCATCGAATATATTGAAATTGTTTGAGAATATCATCGAGTGATATGTACGACACCAAAGTTTTCAATAGAGGCATGTAAGTAAATGCATCTTGTCTTAAGCCCTTTAGTAACGATTTTGTGTGCTAGGACAATTAATAGACTCATCAAATGGGTTTTTAGTAGGAAAGCCTACCCGCCTACTCGGCTTAACATAATTTTAAAATGCGTTTTTTGATTTAAAATAAGTTTCCATTGATAAATGGTTTTTTATTATAGATAACTTTATTCTTTCATCTAAACAAAGATTGATGATACATGTTATCGATCTTATTCAGCTATAAACATAGTTTCACAATGAATAATTACACATATGAAATAGGTTACCTTTAACCACCAGTATTAATACTTAGTTAATTTTCTATTATTTATAATGCTAAACTGTATTAAATAGCGTTTAAAATAAGCTAAATTCCCTCGTTTTCAGTTATTGTTTTATATTCTACTTTTGTTGATATTATCCCCACTATTCTTATAAAACACATTAACAAGCTCTATTGCTGTGGGGATAACCTCTATTTATACTCACAAAGTATTATATTTTATATCCATAAAGTATTAAGCAGGATGCTCAGAAGCAATTTTCCAATTAATTGCACTGACACTTTTTTCTAAACTTATCCTGCAAACAATGGCTTCTATCTCTTTTTGCTCAGCTGGGGTAGCCAACACTTCAGCACAAACTTCTAATTGACTAGGCATTGGTGTATCTGCGCTACTTAATGATTGCAATCTCACGTGTAAACCGTTTATGGCTTGCAAAATAAGTGTTCTTACCAAAACTTCATCGTGGGTATCACAAACAATACGAATAGAATAGCGTTGTTCAATATCTGTCGCTTGATATTGCGGTTGGGCATTTATTCGTTGAGCCGCTTCCCGTAATAGAATATTGGCACAAAGAATAAGCAATGTCGCTACGGTAGCAAGTGGATAGAGTCCAAGTCCACATAACACACCAATGCCCGCAGAGCACCAAAGTGTCGCCGCGGTATTAAGACCTCGAATATTCATTCCTTCGCGCATAATCACCCCTGCGCCTAAAAAACCAATACCAGAAACCACTTGTGCAGCAATCCGTCCTGGGCTATCGGGTGAAGTTTCAATGGAGCTTAAGATAAATACCGCAGCACCGGTCGCCACTAAAGCATTGGTGCGAAGTCCTGCCATTCTTTGACGCCATTGTCTTTCGGCACCAATCAAAGCACCAAGACACATTGCAACAACCAAATTTAAGATATAAGGAGTCATAGCCATTTTAATTTCCTCCATAAACAATGGCTAAAAAAACACGCCGTTATACGGCTAATGAAGTAATACAACAACGGATCTTTGGCTACAGCAATCTAGGAGGAGGAAACAAGGAGAAAAAAACATAGCACATAAAATCACCTCTTAGTAATAAGAGCATCTCAAGGTTAGTGCGATTCTATGTAAAACGAGGTTCAAGAAGTGCACTGCCCACCGGTAGGTAAGCAGTTTTAGCGGAGAAAACGGCTTACCAATTTATTTTTTGCATTAATTTACTACTTTGCGTATCCATCTGTTTTCTCTTCGTCAAAATTTGGCTGGTAGTATAAATAGGCCATTGCACAATGTAAATGAACGCTTCCTAAACCAATCATTTTTGTTGTACTGGTCGAACAAAAGTGCCTTCACCACCTTCTTTTTCATTAAAAAACCAAATACCATTCGGATATTCAGGCAGTGAAACCAAGTACATAATGCCTTCATTAAATTCTTCAATCAGTAAAATGGTTCCTTGACGATCTTCACAGCCATCCGTTTTTACTACAACATGATCATTAACGTTCATTTTTACTCCTGATAAAAATTCTCATTATCTTCTTTTTATTTTACCCATAAAGAAAAAGCCTGCCACCAGAAGGTGACAGGCTTGAAGAAAATTTTTAAAAGGCTTTTATTACAGAGCTGTTACGTTAGCAGCTGCTGGACCTTTTGCACCGTTTTCAATTGTGAATTCTACGTTCTGACCTTCAGCCAGAGTTTTGAAACCGTTACCTTGAATGGCAGAAAAGTGAACGAATACGTCTTTGCTTCCGTCTGCTGGAGTAATAAAACCAAAGCCTTTAGACTCGTTGAACCACTTAACTTGACCTTTCATTTTGTCAGACATGTGACTTTCCTATATATCAATAAAACGTTGCCTTCTCGGCATCTACTGGCCTGAACTACCTATAACTTATGGGCACACATGAAGAAAACGGTCAAAAAGCGATGCTGTTTAAAACTCATTAACTTAGAATGTCAATCATAAATCAGGTCTGTATTTAGGCCTTACTCATTAACGCATGAGACAGGGTTAATAGCAATAGTTTTATGCATTGAAAGATTAAAAAAATGCAAATTGCACATAAAAAATACAAATTCGCCTCTATTTTTGTCACTGTGTATAAAATTTATTTGATATTTTATAGCAATTATTAACAGCAAGTAGGAATAGTCTTAAGAGACTAACAATAACAGTTAAGCGTCGAATTTAAAAAAACTGTTCTATCTGCTGATCCTGTCTCCATGATAATCTATTCTTAAGAAACAAATTTGCAACATTCATCTTTTAAGGTATTTACAATGAATGTATTAAAAGACATTTTAGAGCGTGATTTAGCACGTATTAATGCCGCAGAAAAGCGTGATGGCAAACCACACTTTAATAGCCAATTTTTAAAAAATCATATTTGGCTTTGCGTCAGTATGGTGTTGTCATATTTATTACTGGCCGCTTTGCTTATTTACTCTCCTTACTTTGGGGTCATTTCGCTGACTCTTTTCACTTTGATGTTTATTGTGATGGCAGGAATACTGCTATTTGATATCAAACCTATTTATAAGTTTGATGATATCGGCGTTCTTGACCTTAGAGTTTGCTATAACGGTGAATGGTATACTTTTGAAAAATTATCTGATGAAGCGATTAATGAGATACGCCAGCACCCGGCTATCCCAGCGCAAATAAAAGAAGACATCAATGACATTATACGCACAAAACAAGAGATACACTTTTATGACGTGTATTTAATCGCATTCGATCCCATCACCAAACCGATTTCGTCAGAAAAATTATCACCCCAAGTCTAATACTATGAGAAATTCTCCGTGTTATTGCACACAACACGGAGAACCTTAACCATTTTTTAGCCATATTGTCCATAAACCAATCAAACAGTTAATTAATCTATTTTTTAACGTTGACACCCTGATATATCATCGCTATTATGCGCCTCGTTCTCAAGAGAACACAATTCCTCCATAGTTCAGTCGGTAGAACGGCGGACTGTTAATCCGTATGTCACTGGTTCGAGTCCAGTTGGAGGAGCCAAATTTAAAAGAGCCCGCTTTATGCGGGCTTTTTGCTTTTCTAAATAAACTAGTCCCTACTAGCCTTTCATGCTCATCAGCGATATCTATATATAACTATTTATTTTTTATACTTTTTTATCAAAAAAACAACAAAACGGTGCACTCTTGAGCAAACAAACATTTTTTTTGTTTTTTTGCTTTACAAGGGAAAAGAGGATAGCTATTATTCGCCTCGTTCTCACGAGAACACGCTTCCTCCATAGTTCAGTCGGTAGAACGGCGGACTGTTAATCCGTATGTCACTGGTTCGAGTCCAGTTGGAGGAGCCAAATTTAGAAAAGCCCGCTTTATGCGGGCTTTTTGCTTTTTTAATGCCCATTATTTCTTTTCTTATTTATCACTTTTATTCATTGTCTAATTTTAAGACACTGCTGCAAAATGATCTTTAAGTGACTCTTTTTTTACTTATGATATGGCAGAATGTGGCTTTTTAGGGCGGTAAGAATATCAACACAGTATATATACTGTGCCCAAATAGGTATAATTTTAGATAAAACACACAAATCAGTTATTTTTTAACCACTTAAGCTATTATTTTATTTTTTTTACTTTACAACTGCCCTCTCTCTCGCTATTATTCACCTCGTTCTCAAGGGAACACAATTCCTCCATAGTTCAGTCGGTAGAAC
>NZ_KV791979.1:102718-153781 GCF_001808035.1 Proteus sp. HMSC14B05
TGGTTCGAGTCCAGTTGGAGGAGCCAAATTTAGAGAAGCCCGCTTTATGCGGGCTTTTTGCTTTTTAGCCGATAGCATCCCACACTGAGCATACTGAAAAATAAATTTTTCTCTGTTTCATCCTATAAATCCCGGCATCTTGTTCATTATTCGCTGATAATTGATGCAACTTGCTGTTTATCTATCCATTTAAACAAATATCTACGATTGGCCTTTGACATCTCAATTTTACCACTATATGATACACGCCACTTAATGATGTTCCTCCATAGTTCAGTCGGTAGAACGGCGGACTGTTAATCCGTATGTCACTGGTTCGAGTCCAGTTGGAGGAGCCATTTCTATTAGTATTACCCTCGTAACTATTTGATTTTATTCTCTGTTTTCCCTCACACACAATAAAAAAATACCATTAAAAGGTAGCTATTTAATCGTTTTCGTATTACTATTCATTTCCGGCTTGACTATCCAGTCCAATCCAATCGTTGATCTTTCGATTTTCCTAAGACACACGGAGCCGGTATATGACCACTGCACAACCTATCACCCTCACTATTCGCCGTCCTGATGATTGGCATGTTCACTTTCGTGATGATGACATGCTAAAAACCGTTGTTCCTTATACCAGTCGTTATTTTGGCAGAGCTATCGTAATGCCAAATCTTGTTCCCCCGATCACCACCATTGAAGCCGCCCGTCGTTATCGTGATCGCATAAAAGCAGCTATTCCTAGTGGCGATAAATTCGAACCATTAATGACCTGCTATTTAACGGATAGCACTCTGCCATCAGAAGTTGAACAAGGTTTTTTACAAGGCGTATTTACTGCTTGTAAACTTTATCCTGCCAATGCGACGACAAATTCTAGCCATGGTGTTTCCGATATCAATAAAATCTATCCTATTCTTAGTGTAATGGAAAAAATAGGTATGCCATTGCTTATTCATGGGGAAGTTACTGCATCAGATATCGATATTTTTGATAGAGAAGCTCGTTTTATTGATAACGTGATGGCTCCCGTTCGCAAACAATTTCCTGCCTTAAAAATTGTTTTTGAACATATCACCACCAAAGAAGCGGCACAGTATGTCTTAGAGGGAAATGAATTTCTTGGTGCAACTATTACACCACAACACTTAATGTTTAACCGTAATCATATGCTTGTCGGTGGTGTGAAACCGCATTTGTACTGTTTACCTATCCTTAAGCGTAATGTACACCAAGAGGCATTAAGGCAAGCCGTTGCATCAGGCCATTCGCGTTTCTTCTTAGGTACTGACTCCGCGCCTCATTTACAACATCGCAAAGAATCATCTTGTGGATGCGCTGGCGTGTTTAACGCCCCCACCGCTTTAGCAGCTTATGCTAGCGTATTTAAAGAGCTCAATGCCCTTTCTCACTTTGAAGCCTTCTGTTCACTCAATGGTCCACGTTTTTATGGTTTACCGGTTAATGAAGGCACTATTACCTTAACGGAAAAATCCGTTACTGCACCTGCAGAAATTATGAATGGTGATGAAGCATTAATCCCCTTCTTAGCAAATGAAGATATTCATTGGGATATTAGTGTCAATTAATCAATTAGTGACTTGATATCTTCTCTTTATGCACCATATAACCCCTTATCTGGGATAGTTATGGTGCATATTTTTTGCTATTCCTCGTTGTACTTTTCCATTTTTCATCAAAATTTAGCTTTTTTATTGCGCCAAATTTCGTATACTGGAAAGTAACCACTTAGTGGGGGCTTCTCTCTTAGTCAAAACCGGTTGTATGATTAGGAGGTATTATGAGTAGAAAAAATGAAGTTATTCAAACACATCCTGTTGTAGGCTGGGATATTAGCACTGTAGATATCTATGATGCGATGATGCTACGTTTACATTATCTTCCTGAAAACGAACACCATCCAGACAATGCAGTGGTTGATAAAACACTTTGGCTTACTACTGATGTAGCAAAACAGTTGATTTATATTCTTCAAGCAGGTATTGATAAAATTGAATCATCTGAAGATTTTGTATCAGACAACACCAAGCATTGATAAAAAGATAAGTTCGAGAAAAGCATTAAGACACCAAGCAGGAGTACTTTCGTACTCCTGTCTCGTTTTTATTGTTATAATCACCTTTCATTTTTATTTCGTTTATCTCTATTATCTATCCCTAACATTTTAATTTTTCATACTGTTTTTTTAATTAGTTATTATTATAAATTAATTTATATTTAATTAAGTTATTATAATTTTCTTTTTATTCGATATATCTTTCACAAAATGATATATAACCCGAATTGACATAAAACTATGTTATCTTTATTTTAATAACTTGAAAATAGATATCACAAGGAAGTTATTAGTGAAAATATTAATTATTGATGAGTGTTACTTTACTCGTAATGGTATTCGGCATTTCTTCTTAAAAAAAAATGTAAGGCATGAAATTATTGATATGTCTTCTATTGAAGAAGCTAATCATTATATTAATAACTCTATGCCTGATATTATTTTTATTGATCTCACTAAATATTGTCGTGAAGTGGCACATTGTCAGCACTTACAATATTTCTTTTCACTGACTCAAGAGTGTCGTTTATACCTCTATATTGATGCCAACTATCCAGACAAAGATAGACCTATCGCCTTGACAAATAACTGTTTTATCCTTGCTAAACGAGTACTACCTTGGGTATTAGAGAGAACATCAACATTAACTTCTCGTTGCCAAGTTTTTTTCCCCACTTATAAACATTCTCTTTGCTCAATATTTAGCATACAAGAACAAAAAATCATAAATTACTGGATGGGAGAGTTGCCTAACTATCAAATTGCCAAAAAATTAAAAATTAGCAATAGCACCGTTTATTCGCATAAAAGACATATTACTGAAAAAATAAATGTAAAAAATAGAATTGAACTCTTCTTTATATATAATATATTAAAATATATCTATGAGAAATAAATACAAACTTATCGTTTAATGATTGATATATTTTATGGAATGAAATTATGAAGCTAATAGTTTAATTAATTGGAGGAATAACAAATTCCTATTACTTAACATTGAACTCTATAATAGGATTATAAATATGGGTGAATATATCAAAAATTAAAAATATTTAATCACCTAAGAGCAATGTTTTATAACATAAAAAATCTTCTTCATATTCAATATGACACTAAACATATTAATAAGCACAATATGTCATAGAATGACTCACTTCACTCTTACAGCTATCCTAGAGTGAAGTGAGCACCAATAGAGTCATCAACAACAAAAAGACACTATTGCGACATACTATCAGGCGATACGCTCAATCTTTGCCGGTAATCCTTGACGTACAGAGGCACCAGAAACCCAATCTAACCAAGTATTCGTTATTTCTCGTGTTGGATCAGCAAAGCCTAAGTCGTTTAAGTTAATACCACTACCTATTGCTTTATCCATAGCTAATGGTTGCCCATCTAAATAGTGTTGACGTGAGCCTAGCTCTTTATGCCCATAACCATGTTCAATCGCTAACACTCCAGGCATAACCCCCTCTAATAAACTAATTTCAGCCTCAACCTCTCCACCAGGGGTCACTATGCGCACTTTATCACCATGCTTGATCCCCCATTTTTTACCATCTAGCGGATTAATCGCGACTAAATTGCTTGGTTTTACCATTCTTAAACGTTGGATCATGCCCGTTGAGCTACTTACCACATGAGATTTAAAGGACATCAGTTTTAATGGCCATTGCTCTTGTGGAAAATGTTGATGTATATCGCTACCGTCAGATAAACGCGGTGGATAATAAGTTGGGCAACCACTATATCGCTCACCGGTAATAGCATGATGATTCTTCGCTACATTTTCATTCCAGATCTGTAATGGTTTCTTCCATTGCGGGCCTGTCGCATCACCATTCCATGCTTTATCATAAGGAGCAAAACGCCCACCACGAGTATAAATATTCGCCACCCTTAGGACTTCTTCTTCTTTTAAAGTGGCAGTAATAGCAGGAAGAATACGATCGACACCACTTAATAAAATATCTTCATGGCTGGCAGGTGCTACAGGCTGTTCGCCCATAAAGGCAATATTAGCCGCTACACGCAGATAATAATCTTCAGCACTATTAATTGCGTGGAAATGCCCATCTTTATCTTCTAGCGCATTTTCACCAAAGCCGGGTAAGTCTAATGCTTTAGCAACCGCAATGCAGAAAGTTTCCATTGATATAGGTTGACCATCGGCTGTTTTCGCCACACGAGGCTCTACAATCGGCCAACGTGCCGTACTGGCTTTGACTTGTACACCAGACCACGGCGCACTAAATCCCCAACTTTCAAAGTTATGCGTATCAGGCACAATATAGTCCGCCAGTGCAGTGGTCTCATTCATAAAAGCATCGATACCAATAATCAATGGTAGATGCTGTGGATCTTTAAGACGCGCTTCCATAACTTGGCGAATACCTGCAATACCGTATAGCGGGTTCGTCATATTGGTTATCCATGCTTTTAATGAATAAGGATAACCCGCTAATGCCGATCCCAGTTGCTCTGTTAATTGCCCTGCGGCAAACGGATACCACGGTGCTTTAGCAGGATAAGGTGACTCCCCTTTCGCGATCCGTTCACGATATTCATCAGATTGTTCATAGGCCGCTTTACTGCGCGATAGCACCATTCCTTTAGGCTTAATTTTGCCTTTAAAGCTATCCATGTTGTAACGAGGGCCATCTATCGCACCATTAAATTTACCTCCACCGACAGATACTCCCCCTTTCAGGTTTAGATTTCCAATTAAAGCGTTTAGCATGATGACACTCCACGCCGTATAGAAACCATTTCCCCCCATCATGCCACCATGTGAGATAACCGCAGCTTTTCGTCCGTAGTCAGTAAATTCACGCGCTAAGGCAACAATAGTGCTTTCAGGTACTTTACAACGTTCACTATACTCCGCCAATGACATGCGACTTGCAGCTTCAGTTAATAATTGGAAACTTGATTTTACTGTAACCTCAATACCTGTTTTTAATGTCACTTTTTGAGTAACAAAAAGCTGTGCTCTGTCTATTTGCGTCGCTGCTGTAAGCTGTCCATTAAGGGCTATAACCATATTTTGCGCTTCGCCATCATCGGCAATATCCTCAAGATGCGCGGCGGTTAACATCTGCCCTGACAGTGGATGATTTTCATCACTAATGACTAAATGTGTCGCATTAGTCCAGCTTCGCTCTCCAACATTATTCATCGACACTTCACTGGGCACCGATAAATACTCAGCATTATAGCGTTTGTTTTCAATGATCCAGCGGATCATACCCATCACTAAAGCAGCATCTGTTCCCGGTTGCACGGGTACCCAATGGCCATGATCATTAGCTAACGTGGTGGTTAATGGCAAAGCAGGTGCCACAACCACATAGTTAAATGAGCCACGAATACGCGCATTCGCTAATTGGCGACCTTGGCGTTTAAATGGATTACCTGATTGCGCAGGTGAGGTACCTAAAAATAGTGCAAATTCAACATGATCCCAATCAGGCTTCACATGAGCGTTTTTATCCAGATCATTCATTAATGCACCGGAGCCGGCACGATACGCTAATCCACAATAAGAGCCATGAGCCCCAAAATTTTTACTACCAAAGGCATTTTGAGCAAAGCGACGAATAAAACTATCTCGGCCATCATCCCCAGCATTAGTAACTAATAACTGATTTGCTTTAGGTCCTAGGGCTGGCTGTTTAGGATCAATGGGTGTTGCTAAATCGCGGATAGCACGTAAGCCATCAACATGCCCTTCACCAAATAAATCGCCCCCCTCAACCACTTCTTTGATCAGTTGCTCAAAGCTAATTCGTTGCCATTTCCCCTCACCTCGTTTACCCACTCGTTTCATGGGTTCAAGAATACGAGTAGGACTATCGAGGCTTTCCATCATCGTCGCACCACGAGCACAAGCCGTAGAGCGGTTAGCTAAACCACTTTCGCCCCCCATTTTTTCAAAGGCTTCTTTTATTGGCATGTTATAACCAAAATGGATATCCTGAGATAATGGGTGATAAGGATTTCCTGCAATACGTAATACTTGATTATTGTTACGATCGACTCTCGCACGCACACCGCACTGAGTCCAGCAGCCAAAGCACTGAGTCATACAAACAGCTTGATTGGTATTAGGTTGCCAATTCGCTTTCGCCGTGATTTTACCTTCTGGTAATAAAGAGTTACCGTTGATCCTATCCAAAGTAACCTTACCAGATGTCCCATCAACGAGACCGTCGACAGCACGCTTAGCAACATCGCGATAACTGGCAGCAAATGCGGCAATACCACCGATAACCAATCCACCTTTAAGCCATTGACGTCTTGTAAACTTAGCCATGCTGTACTCTCCTGACAACCCAACGAATACTTTCTCTGAATATAATGGTTAACGCTATCCAAAGCCCAAATGTTCCAACAATCGCTAATAATCCATCATTACCCAGCGGGAACTGATAAGGATTGGTAATAATGTTATATTTGGGAATATATTGGCTTCCCATTAACATTAGCCAACGTAATACCCACGCCAATCCCATTGAAATAAAAGCCATTACGGTAATAAATGCCACTGAGCGTGCCTGTTTTGCCATTAATCCGCCCATAGCAACAGACACTATCCATAAGGCAATAACCCCTATCGCACTCCACCAGCCTAAACTTCCTATTGCCAATTGTTGCCTAATGGCTTGTCCTGAAATAGTATCCCCCGCAATCCAAAAACCTGTACATACAGCAAGTAACATTAAAGATCCGATAAACCACATAGCCAGTTCACGCTGATACACAGGCTCTCGTCGCGTACCTAATGCTAATAGCGTAGGCAATACTTGCATGGCACTAAAAAACAGTAATATCGGCAGCCAGTAGGTATAAAGCACCGGTCTTGCTTTTAAAATAGAAGCTTCACGGCCGGTATAGAGCAATAAACCTATCGAGGTTAAGGCGCAAGCTAAAGCAACCCAACGCGTTAACTTATATTCACGTTTCCACACTAAACGCACGACCATGGCAATAAAGTACAAAATACTAAATGCAGAGAAGAGTGGCAGTAATAGTGATCCCCATGCCATCCACGACCAAGGAGTTGGATAAGCATAAAAATGCCAAACACGTGCGGTTTGATGGAGATCAGCGGTTAATGCTAAAGGGGCGGTGATCCCCGCCGTAACAGCAATAAAAACCGCAACAGCTTCTAAACGAGGATTACCTGTACGCCCTTTCCAACATTGCCAACATGCATAAAGTGTTGCGCAACACGCAATGCCGATAAAAAAGAAATATTGCACTGCCCAAGGTAACCAAAAGTATTCTTGGGGGATCGCTATCACTTCTTGAATTTGCGAAACGGATGAAATCATGAGTGAACCTCCTGCCATAATGCGGGTTGCCCTTGTCCAACTAATGGCTGCACAAATGCATCATCTAAACCAAGATAAAAAACTTGTGGCAAGGTGCCACTTTCTGGTTTAAGTACTTTTAATTCATGTTCATGCTCGCGGATCATTTTACTTATTGTGCTGTGTGGATCTTTCATATCACCGATAATACGAGCGCCCCCCACACAAGATTCAACACAGGCAGGTAATAACCCAACTTCTAGGCGATGAGCACAAAAAGTACATTTATCGGCTGTCTGAGTGGAATGGTTGATAAAACGGGCATCATAAGGACATGCTTGCACACAATAAGCACAGCCTACACAACGTTCATTATCAATCACGACGATCCCGTCTTTGCGTTGAAATGTTGCTTGAACAGGGCAAACAGGTACACACGGAGGCTCGTCACAATGGTTACATAATCTAGGGAGTAAGACGTTCGTTATTCCCTCTTGCCCCTTGATAGCAACTTGATATTGGTTTACTGTCGTCCTAAATTGTCCTTGTGGCGTTTGGTTTTCAATCGTACAGCTCACTGTACAAGATTGACACCCAACACAACGACGCAGATCGATCAGCATGCCATAACGTTTATCCTCTGAGCCTTCACGGCGCTCTGGGGATAGTTTAATGCCTGCTTGAGAGAGAGGAACCAGTGAAGCACCTGCGGTAAGGACCCCTAATTGTTGTAAGAATTTTCGTTTACCAAGATCCATATTTGTCTCCAGTATCACTCAGTAAATACCTGCCACATTGAGCGAAGGGAATAGAAAATAAGTATTTATGGCATTGTAAAAATTACTGAGTCCTCCACCTATTGTGGTTTACCACATACTCGGTGCGAACTTGATCCAAAACAATATTTAACATTAGATAGTTATGACGATAAAACAGACAATTGGGATAAAAAAAATCGCTAGTTTGAGCTTATTACTGCTCTTTTTTCTACTCTCTTCTTCTGCGGTTGCCAAAGAGTGGACTATTGGTGTGTTAGCGTTGCGAGGCGACGCCTCAACACAAAGACATTGGCAACCGCTTATCGATACCTTAGATCAACAAATACCCACAGATAGCTTTCTGCTGTTACCACTTAACTTGTCAGAAATGAAGCAAGCAGTGGCAGACAAGAGAGTGGATTTTCTATTGACGAATCCAGCGCAATTTGTCCAGCTTGATAGTGCATATCCGCTACGTTGGTTACTCTCTTTACGCTCGGGTTATGAGCCGGATAACACAACAAGAAATGTGATTGGTAGCCTTATTTTGGTGCGCAAAGACAGCGCAATTACATCGATTCATGAATTAGTCGGAAAGCGTGTTGGCGCCATTGCACCAGATGCCTTTGGTGGATATCTGTTAGGTTACAAAGCACTGCGTGAAGAAGGGATTGATCCTGAACAGGATTTTACATTACGTTTTAGTGGTTTTCCGGCTGATGCGTTACTTTACTTATTACGTGATGGCGATATTAATGCAGCGATCATCCCAGTTTGTTTATTAGAAAATATGGATAACGAAGGTCTTATTAATAAAGAAGATTATCGTCCATTATTAAATTATTCTACCAATACTTCTTGTTTAACCAGTACTCCGCTCTATCCTAATTGGTCATTTGCTGCATTAGATACTGTTCCTGACACATTAGTGGATAAAGTGACACGAACATTACTCAATGATGAAAGCGACGCCATGAAATGGGGGGCACCCGCTTCTCATTCTCAAGTGGAAAATTTACTCCGAGAAGTCAACCAACACCCAAGGCAGCGACAACTTTGGCAAGATGCGAAAATTTGGGCTATCCAGCACCGTTTTATTATCGGATTATCATTGGGTGCCATTATCTTACTGGTTTTCAACCAAATCTGGATTAGTTATTTGGTCAGAAGACGTAGCCATCAATTAGAACAAGCGCATATCCATTTAAGAGAGCAAAAAGAGGCATTAGAACAAGCTCAGCGTTTAAATATTTTAGGTGAAATGGCGTCAGGCTTTGCTCATGAGCTTAATCAACCTCTTTCTGCGATCAAAAGTTATGCCCAAGGTAGTGCGATCCGCCTAGAAAAAGAGAACAAAAATCATCCATTACTCCCCGCGTTACGACAGATAGACCACCAAGCCCAACGTGGCGCAGATATTATTCGCAATCTACGTTTATGGGTAGGTAAGCAATCAGCAAATAGTGATACAGTGCCACTGTCAGAACAAAATATTGCCCAATGTATTGAACATATTTGGCGGTTATTACGTATTGATGAAAAATATCCACAAGTGACTCTGATCACTAAGATTGATAAACATGATACCCTATACTTACCTGAAACATTATTAGAGCAAATATTATCTAATTTGATCACCAATAGCCTACAGGCGGGTACTAAAGTGCTACAGATAAGCACCCATAAAGCGCCTGATAGGTTGTTAATTGTGATCAAAGATGATGCGGGAGGAATGAGCCATAGCCAGCTTGAACAACCTTTCTCCCCTTTTCAAACCACCAAAACAGAAGGTCTTGGTTTAGGTTTGGTGATTTGCCAACGCTTATTAAATTCACAAGGTGCTGATATTCACATAGAAAATCAAAAAGATAAGCAAAATAATGTTGGATTAAAAATCACCCTTATTTTCCCCAATAACAATAATTAGAGGAAGAAAAATGCCAACAATTCATCTGGTTGATGACGATCTCGCCGTCACCGATGCTTGCCAATTTCTATTAGAAAGCTTAGGTTATGCGGCGCAGGTTTGGAATGACAGCGAATATTTTCTCCATAATATTGACCTTTATCAGCAAGGGGTTGTGCTGTTAGACATGAGAATGCCTAAAGCAGATGGTAGACAAGTACATCAATATTTAATTGAAAAACACAGTACGCTAGCAGTGATTTTCTTAACGGGTCATGGTGATATTCCGATGGCGGTTGAAGAAATAAAAAAAGGTGCCATTGATTTTTTACAAAAACCCGTTGATAGCAATGCATTACTCTCTGCACTGAAATCCGCCTTTACTGAAACTGCAACACGCTTTACGGCTGATGATATCCGTCGCCGTTATGCCTCACTGACACCAAGAGAAAAAGATATTGCATATTATGTTATTCAAGGCCTAATGAATCGAGAAATTGCTGAAACTGCCTGTGTTTCTATCAGAACAGTTGAGGTACATCGAGCAAAAGTAATGGATAAAATGGCCGTTAAAAATATCGCAGAATTAGTTACCGCATTACAAGGAATTGATATTGTAGCGCCAAATTTATGACAAAATTTCTGATCTGCGGTAAAAAGTGTCACAATATAGAATATTCATTGGAAAAATAGTAAATAGATAGGCTTATGATAAAGTCACCTCCATTTAAAACATCATTTTTACAGCCCAAATATTGGCTGACATGGTTGGGGATAGGATTACTCTATCTTCTCGTTCTGCTCCCTTATCCCGTTATCTACTGGTTGGGTACACGGCTAGGTCGTTTATCTAAAGTCTTTTTAAAAAAACGTGTACAAATAGCAGAACGTAATCTTGAGCTATGTTTTCCTGACATGCCTAAAAATGAACGTGAAGCGTTAGTGAATAAAAACTTCGAGTCCGTAGGTATGGGGCTATTTGAAACAGGAATGGCTTGGTTTTGGCCTGATTGGCGTGTGAAACGTTGGTTTAAAATCAGTGGTAGAGAAAATATTCAAAAAGTACAAGAAACTGGCCAAGGTATTATTGTCGTTGGTATACACTTTTTAACTCTAGAGTTAGGTGCACGTATATTTGGCATGCTAAACCCCGGTATTGGTGTGTATCGCCCTAATGACAATCCAGTTATGGACTGGTTACAAACTTGGGGTCGTTTGCGTTCTAACAAATTTATGTTAGATAGAAAAGATGTCAAAGGTATGATCCGCAATTTAAAAGCTGGAGAGATCCTCTGGTATGCCCCTGACCACGATTACGGCCCACGAAAGAGTGTCTTTGCCCCACTTTTTGCCGTAGATAAAGCAGCGACAACAACAGGAACCTATATTCTAGTCAAAACCAGTCATCCGGCTCTGATCCCGTTTACACCAAAGCGCTTACCTGAAGCAAAAGGTTATGAACTGATTATTTCACCTGCCGTAGCTGATTTTCCCATCGATAGTGAAGAAAACACCGCTATCGCAATGAATAAAGTGGTCGAACAAGAAATTTTACGTGCTCCTGATCAATATATGTGGTTACACCGTCGTTTTAAAACCCGCCCACCTGGAGAAGCTTCTTTATATAATGAGATAAAGAAAGTACACTAGTCCCCATCAGTGACTGTTTTAATAAAAAAACAGTCACTGACAAACAGATTGACTCTCTTAACCAAGATTAAAATACAAGACTAAAATAATAAAATTAGCCATACTCACTACTATTATTTCCTGCAAATAAACACATTATAAAGCACTACCTATCGTTGTTATTTTGTATTATGGCGATATTCTTATTTAAGAATAGATAACCAACATTGAGATAAAAAAGACAACGCAAACACCATTATTCTCACTTTATGTGCTTCGTTTACATTCTTAGATAAAGGAGTGACATGAACCTAAAGCCCCGCAACAATTCTTGGAAACGAAATCTCTACATTGTCTGGTTTGGTTGTTTTTTAACGGGTGCCGGCTTTAGCTTGATTATGCCTTTTCTACCATTGTATGTAGAAGAGCTTGGCATTAAAGATCATGAGTCCTTAAACCTATGGACTGGTGTCGCTTTTAGTATTACTTTTCTCTTTTCTGCCATAGCGGCACCTTTTTGGGGAAAATTGTCAGATAGAAAAGGACGCAAATTAATGCTATTACGTTCTGCCTTAGGTATGGCGATCGTCATGGTACTCATTGGTTTTGCTCAAAATATTTGGCAACTGTTAATTTTACGCGCTTTATTAGGGGTATTAGGGGGTTTTGTGCCTAATGCTAATGCTCTTATCGCCACACAAGTGCCCGTTAAAAAAAGTGGTTGGGCATTAGGAACTCTTTCTACGGGTGCGGTAAGTGGCGCATTAATTGGGCCATTAATTGGTGGAATACTTGCCGATCTCTACGGTTTACGTCCGGTTTTCTTTATTACAGCCGCGGTTTTATTTATCTGTTTTATAGTGACCCTATTTTTTGTTAGCGAAAATTTTACCCCTGTTTCTAAAAAAGATGCATTATCCACCCAGCAAGTTTTTTCATCACTCAAAAATAAAAGATTAGTCATTTGCCTGTTTTTCACCACCATGATTATCCAAGTGGCAACAGGCTCTGTTACGCCTATTTTAACACTTTATATCCGTGATCTAGCCGGCTCTATCAGTAATCTTGCCTTTATTAGTGGTGTGATTGCATCTGTTCCCGGTATTGCCGCTTTAATTAGTGCCCCTCGTTTTGGTAAATTAGGTGATCGCATAGGCCCTGATAAGGTGCTTATTTTCACATTGGGTTTATCTATTTTTATGCTTATTCCGATGGCACTCGTCAGTAATTATTGGGAACTAGGCGCATTACGTTTTTTATTGGGTGCAGTAAACGCTGCCATGTTACCTGCGGTACAAACGCTTATTTTATACAATATTACGCCTGCAATTGCTGGTCGAATTTTCAGCTATAATCAAGCCTTACGAGATGTAGGAAATGTTACTGGACCGTTAATGGGCGCGTTTGTTGCGGCCAATTATGGATTTAGAGCTGTTTTTTATTTCACCGCTGCGGTGGTATTTTTTAATCTTATTTACTCATGGATAAGCTTTCGTACCCCGCAAAGAAAATAGTCAAAAAATCCACCAATAGATTTAGTTAATAGTTTTTTTTCAATAAAAAATTACACTTTCTCTCTTAAAGGTCTAATTGTTAATTTTTTTATTTTATTTTTCATAATTTATTGTTTAATAAGAAAAATATTTACACACTACGTTTACACCTCTTTACTTTTTCTTGTCCTTTTTTTTCAAAAAATTGCAAGGTTAACTATTGCAAAATGAGATTTTTATCGACTTTTGCACTAAAAAATGGTTTATAAAGTATTAAATATGCTTTTAGTCACTGAAGTTCACTAAAAGTGTGTTAAAAATATATTAATTAAATGTAGTAGCAATTGATAACAGAATGAAATAATTCTGTATTGCCTCCTACTGATATTTTGTTCTTTTTACTTGCAAACGACCTGCAAAGGTTTTTTTTGGGAATTTAAGATGCAATCTACTCACTCAAAATCAAGCCGAACCTTTTTTGGCCATCCATACCCTTTAAGCTCTCTGTTCTTCACAGAAATGTGGGAGAGATTTTCTTTCTACGGTATTCGCCCATTATTAATCCTATTTATGGCTGCAACCGTTTATGAAGGAGGTATGGATATTCCTCGAGAGCAGGCATCTGCTATTGTGGGAATTTTTGCTGGTGGTGTTTATTTAACATCATTGCCAGGAGGTTGGCTGGCTGATAATTGGTTGGGACAACGTCTTGCGGTTTGGTATGGCTCTATCTTTATTGCATTAGGGCACCTTTCTATCGCACTTTCAGCGTTTTGGTCTCAGAACCTATTTTTTATCGGCTTATTGCTTATCGTATTAGGTACAGGCCTATTTAAAACCTGTGTCACTGTTATGGTGGGAACCCTGTATAAAAAAGATGATACACGCCGCGATGGTGGTTTCTCCTTGTTTTATATGGGGATCAATATGGGCTCATTTATCGCACCACTGATCACCGGCTTCTTAGTCCGTGATTATGGCTGGCATTGGGGCTTTGGTATTGGTGGTATTGGTATGCTAGTTGCACTACTGATCTTCCGCTTTTATGCCGTACCGACAATGCGTCGCTTTGATAAAGAAGTTGGCTTAGATTCAAGTTGGGATCGCCCTACTGTTGTGCGTCGTAATGTCGGACAATGGGTATTAGCACTTGCTGTGATATTAATTGCCATTGTTGGTTTAATTATTTCAGGCACTATTCCATTTAATCCGGTTATTGTTGCCAATTTTATGGTTTATGTGATCTCCGGCAGTGTTATCGCCTATTTTATCTATTTATTCCTATTTGCAGGATTAAGTAGTAGTGACCGTTCTCGCCTGTTTGTTTGCTTCCTATTATTAGTTTCAGCGGCCCTGTTCTGGTCTGCATTCGAACAAAAACCAACCTCATTTAACTTATTTGCTAACGACTATACTGATCTAAATTTTATGGGCTTTGAGATCCCTGCGGTTTGGTTCCAGTCCGTCAATGCGCTATTTATTATTATTCTTGCCCCTGTATTTAGCTGGTTATGGCCAATGCTAGCACGCAACAATATGAATTTAAGTAGCATGAGCAAATTTGTGATTGGTATTTTATTCGCTGCAGGTGGCTTTACCGTCATGATGTACGCCTCTGAAAGCGTGCTTGCAACAGGCAGCGGTGTTTCACCATTATGGTTAATTTCCAGTATCTTATTGCTGACCCTAGGTGAATTATGTTTAAGCCCTATAGGACTTGCGACGATGACCATTTTAGCGCCAGCAAGAATGCGTGGACAGGTTATGGGCTTATGGTTCTGTGCGAGTGCATTAGGTAACTTAGCCGCAGGTTTAATGGGTGGAAATATTCGTCCTGATAAACTTGATGTTATGCCTGATTTCTTCTCTCACGTCTCTATAGCATTGGTTATTTGTGCCGTTGTTCTTGCAGCATTAATTATTCCTGTGCGTAAACTGTTACAAAGTGCAGATGATAAAGAGAATGCGCAAGCATAATTAGCCAGCCTCGCTCATAAAGCCATATCAAATATGATATGGCTTTCCCCTCTGTAAACAAATCTCCTACTCAATCCCCTACTTCTTATTTTTACTTCCAGCCACTTTTTATCACTGTTTTGCTCTGCTAAATTGTTTCTTCTTCCTCTTTCCGATTAAGGTACTTTATGAACACGCTTCCCATTTATTATGTTAACGCTTTTACTTCAACACCTTTTTCCGGAAATCCGGCTGCGGTTATTTTGTTAGATAAATGGCTACCCGATGACACACTACTTAAATTAGCCAATGAGATTGGTTTACCTGAAACGGCTTTTTTAGTTGCCAATCATATTCGCTGGTTTACGCCTAAAGTAGAAGTTCCCCTATGTGGACATGCGACTTTAGCCACGGCTTTTGTATTAAAAACGATTAACAAAGCACCTGCGACAAGCTTTAAATTCCATTCTCTGTCTGGGGAGCTCACGGTATCTTGTCACTCTTCAAGTTTTACTCTCGATTTTCCTCAAGTACCTGCATCATTAAATCCAACTATAAAACCATCATTAGAAGCGGCACTAAACATAGATATTGAAGAAGTTTGGCAATCTCACGACAGATATACCTGCTTTGTGGCTGATCCTAACAAGGTTATTGATTATCAACCTGACTTTAATGCTATAACACAACTACCACTTCCCGGTGTAATATTGACGGCGAAAGGTTATGCGCCTTTTGATTTTATTTCACGCTTTTTTGCACCACGTAAAGGGGTTAATGAAGATCCAGTAACTGGCACTTCACATTGTGTATTAGCACCAATTTGGGCAAAAAAATTAAACAAAGATAAATTAAATGCCAGACAAGTTTCCGCGAGGGGAGGCAATATACAGTGTGAACTCAAACAAGAGCGCTTATTGCTTACGGGTGATGCTGTACTATTTTTAACCGGTGAAATAACCTTTTAAAATTAAAGAGGAATATCATCTATTCCTCTCCTTTGCTTTCATTTTTCTCTATTTTATACTTTAGGAACATCCCTACTGTATAGAAAGATAAGGTTTTATTATGTCCACAACGGATTTATCTCTAGAGTTGCAAGATAAAATTAAACACTCAATCACCCGCGTCTCTAAAGTTATTTTTCCAACCACCACCAATCATCACTCCACACTCTTTGGCGGAACGGCATTAGCATGGATGGATGAAGTCTCTTTTATTACCGCTACGCGCTTTTGCCGTAAACGTTTAGTGACAGTTTCTACAGAGAAAATTAATTTTAATCACCCTATTCCCTCTGGCACCATTATTGAATTAGTTGGTGAGGTAATACGTGTCGGGCGTACCAGTCTAACGGTAAATGTTTCTATTTTTCTCGAAGATATGTATGCCGAAGGGCGAGAAGAAGTGATCCACGGCCAATTTAATTTTGTTGCCGTTGATGAGCATGGTAAGCCAACCCCTTTATTCGATAAACCATCGCTTTTATAACCGCTAATCTGTCGTTTTATTCTTCAAATTAAAAACGACAGATTTTATTATGCTGTGGGTTAATTAATATCGTCCGATTTTATTTGATCAGATAAATCTTTGTGGATACTTTTCAATCACATGAAAATATCAAATAAAATCAATGGGTAAATTGATTACTCACATGTAAAGCAAGAGTTATCCACAGTTAATGTGGATAACAAGAAAGACGTTGCAACAACTTTAGCCGTTAAATAACACAAATTTTTATCACTTCAAATTCAATTTGGCATACAGTCAACTTTGCCCCCGTGATTGCACTTTCAGCCATCACTATCTCTGTTGATGATTGATAACGGCGACACACCTCTAGAGCTAATTCAATACTGGGCTCAATTAATAAAATAGCGCCGATATTTTCAACCGTCGTCGGAAAATCACTCTCTGAGGAGATGGTATAGAGTAAAGATTGCTGATCTTGGGCAATTTGTTGCGCTTTATCTGTTGCGGCTTGATTAACTCTTTGTTGTTTAGCGGAGTCACCGCCACCAGAATGCAGATAGATCATCGTTTCCTCATAAAAATATCAATAATAATTAATTTTTGCTATGTAAACACCCCATCAATATCTGTCGATATAAAGGCCGTTTATATGTAATTAGATAACACAATGATAATCAACAAAAAGCCTTTAATAACAATATTATTAAAGGCTTTAGTTCTATTTCATATCTTGGTTATATTGCGTATGAGCAGTTAACAGCTTATCAATTGAAGCTTGGCATAAATAAGGTTTTAATGCGGCAAACTTTTTCTCTGGCCAACTATAAATATTTAAAGATAAAAGTTGTTCTATCACTTTTGGTTCAAAGCGGTATTTAACATGCTTAGCCGGTATTCCACCAACGATACTATAAGGAGCGACATCTTTTGTCACTACACTATTTGCTGCGATAATAGCCCCTTCACCAATAGTAACGCCAGGCATAATCATTGCCCGCATACCTATCCATACACCATCGTGAATATAAGTATCACCTTTACCAATATAGGCTTCTTTAATATTGTCTAAAAATGGATAAAGAGAAAACCAATCCATACGATGAGTATGATTGCCCCCCATCAAAATAACCGCTTCAGCACCAATACAAACATAGTCACCGATATATAATTTATCGATTTCCCATAAAGGTTCCCACTGAAGGCTAAATTCATCGCCATAAAGGTAACGCACTACAGATGCTTCAAAGCCATTATCCCAACAATCACTGTAATAGCTATGCTGACCTTTAATAATAATATTCTTATTTTTTACTGTTTCGTGTAAATATTCGACACGTGACCAATGTTTCGTGTTCATACTATGACTCGCTATAAATTAATGAGCCATCAAAGAATGCTGTATTCTTTAATGATGTGTCCGCATTCCAAAACACATCATGACTAAGCAATCCGTGGTTGTAACAATAACGGATTTTGAACCTTATCCATTCCTTACACTCCTTCACCATTATTATGAATATCTATAATAATGTGACATAGAAAAACCACAAAGTTGCAACTTGTTAACTATTTTTCCAGCAACTCTGTGGTTTTAAAAATACATTATCTTCTAGCTATCAACTATGCTATTTAAAAAATTCTTTACTACCATGAGGTGCACAACGTAAATATTGCGGAGCAACTTTAATGGTCTGCTTTAACTTTTCAGCCGCATGCCAAGGCCAACGAGGATCATAAAGTATTCCTCTACCTAATGCGATAAAATCAGCTTGTTCAGTCAGTAAAATAGCTTCTGCTTGCTCTGGCTCTGTAATTAACCCAACCGCAATCACGGGTAATTGCGTTTCATTATAGATGGCTTGAGCAAAAGGAACCTGATAATTAGGTCCTAGCTTGATGGCTTGTTTGTCTGATAAGCCACCGGAAGAAACATGAATATAGTGGCAACCGAGATCTTCAAGATGTTGAGTTAATGCGATAGAACTTTCCAGATCCCATCCTCCCTCAACCCAATCAGTCGCCGATATTCTTACTCCCACACACATTTTGTCAGAGACTGCTTTTTTAACTGCAGTAAAAACATCAATTAACAAGCGGCTACGATTATTAAAATCACCGCCATACTGATCGGTGCGATGGTTTGATAATGGTGATAAGAATTCATGCAGTAAATAACCATGAGCACCATGTATCTCAATAACATCAATGCCTGCTGACTCAGCTCTTTTAGCTGCTTCAACAAATGCGTTTTTTATCTTTTCAATCTCATCAATTGTTAATGCTTGAGGCTGATGATATTGACCAAAAGCAATACTAGAAGGTGCTACTTTTTGCCAGCCATTCTCATCATCAGGAGCCAATGATTTTCCACCTTCCCATGGCAACGATGTTGATGCTTTTCGCCCCGCATGAGCCAACTGTATACCTATTTTAGCATTAGTATGCTGTTTTATATCGCTAATAAGCTGTTTTAATGCGCGACCATGTTCCTCAGACCATAATCCGAGATCTTTATAGCTAATTCTACCTCGAGGCTCTACCGCCGTCGCTTCTATAATCACTAAAGCGGCACCTGATAATGCTAATTGCCCATAGTGCATTGTATGCCAAGATGTGGGTATTCCATCTTGCGCAGAATATTGGCACATTGGTGCAACAATAATACGGTTGTCTAATTGATGAGGTCCTAATTTATTAGGCGTAAATAACAAACTCATGCAAAGCCTCCTGCTATATAAGCAATGAGACAAAAATCATTTTTATCTTATTGTTACGATTAAAAATAATTATTTGCCCTCTATCTGGTTTTAAATGAACCATCACTATAACTTAATAAGGCTAACGCATTAAATGACATAACGCGATAACCTATCTCACAGAGTACTAAGAAAAACAGACTTCAATGGCTGATCCTAATACAACATCTAATAAAATAGCGGTATTAGATGCCATATTAGGTTATAACGCATTATAGGATATGAAATATTAATGTGGTTTTACTAATAAGAGTGATAGCTTTCTTGCAAAGGGTAAAACGAATAAAACGGTTGGAAACGCAATCATCCAAGATACCCCCCATGAAGAGAACCAAGGTGCAAACATAAGGCTATTTAAGCCCATTGTTTTTGCTGTACTAATAAAAGAAACAATGCCACACATCACAAAAGATAGGAAAAACGGAACCAGAAAAATCATGGCTCTTGGTGGCAATTTAGGTATACCCAAAATATTATTTTTATCTTGAAAAAACATAGAAAAGACCCCAATAAAAACGTGTACTACGGCATATAACCGCCAATACAACAGGCGAATACCCATAAAGGTAAAAAAATTAAGTTATATGCGTTGATTAACGTAAACGCTTACGAGTCTTGTAGACTAGACCGATGCTAGTATATAAATGAAAGTATTTTTGTCAAGTAAACTATTATCATTATCATTTGATAAAAACAATAGAATTCATGAATAACTTAAGTGAATCTTTATCTTTCAACAGAACTACACCAAGGGTATAACATTATTACTCATATTTTGAGTTAATTTTTACCCAATACATTTTATCGGTGAAATGCTCCCTGAGGAGGGGAGCATTTCTGACACAGAACGATTTAATTAATATTAAAAGTGAACATCTAATTGCATATTAATTCCTTTTAATAACAGTGTTTATTCCAATTAAATTGCAAAATTTTATTTAGAATATTGAAATGTATAGGGTAAATAAATTAATTAACTCTGATACAACACACTTATCTTACTATATTGTTTTTTATCTAATAGTAAGAAAAGATCGCCTCTTATCTCATATTCAATATGATAAAATCATATTTTAGATATTATCCATTTTCATACAACATATTTATTATCTGCTCATTTATAATTAATGCCTTTATTTTCTATTATTAATAGAATTAATATTATCAATTTACGTTAATGCATTACTTTCTATGAGTTAACTCTTTGGTTATATTGAAATTTAAAACAATACAGTTCAGCAATAAATGTCATCATCATCATAAAAGCAAGTATTTATTTATCACCTCTACAAAAGATTTATGTAGAAAGTGATTATTTTATTACTTAAGCACCTTACTTTCAGTAAAAATACATATTTAATAATATATTATCTAATATTAAGAGTTGATTAATCACACTTAGCTTTATCTTTTATTATATTGCTCAAACTTTATTTGCCTTTTATACTTTCTTAAAGCATATTTTTATAGGTGTTATTATGAATATTTTATTAGTTGAAGACGATCTGCAATTGGGAAAGGCGTTCTGTCGTGGTCTAGAAATTGCCGGTTTTCAGCCCTGCTGGGTAAGATTGCTTACGGATGCACGTGTTCAATTAAACCAAAAAGCCTTTGATTTAATGTTGCTTGATCTAGGTCTTCCTGATGGTGATGGTCAAGATGAACTTATCGCACTAAGAAAAAGTGGTGAAAAAATACCCATTATTATTTTGACTGCTCGTACTCAAATAGATAACTTAGTACAAACATTAGATTCAGGTGCTGACGATTTCTTACCAAAACCTTTTGCTATGCCTGAATTAATTTCTCGTGTAAAAGCCGTAAGTCGCCGTATGGCCGGTTTCTCTTCACAGATTTGGTCTATTGGTGATTTACAGCTTAATCCCTCGAATCATCAAGTCACTTTAAATGGTGAACTATTGTTATTATCAGGTAAAGAGTACCAGTTATTATATGAGCTGATGCGCAATACAGATAATGTAGTACGTAAATCTGATTTAGAACAACGCTTATTTGGCTTAGATGACAAAATTGAAAGTAACTCACTTGAAGTTCATATGCACAACTTACGCCGTAAAATAGGCAAAGAGCGTATTATTACGGTTCGCGGTATCGGTTATCTCTTAAAAAAAGAAGTGAACTAAATGAAGATCCGCTCTTTCTTTATTTATACTATCTTTCTACAAACGATATCTATCGTGATGCTATGGGGCGTTTGGTTAGCTTGGATAGAATTTGATTATCTTGCTGACTTTGAAACTATCTACAATAAGCAACAAGAAATTATTGCTGAAGGATTTGCCAATACACTCGAAACGGTTTCCTCTCAACCCGAGACAGTAAAACAGATAGCTCACCATTTACAAAACATGTATATCGATACCATGCTTAATGGTGAGGATGATGATTTACACTATTTACCTTGGTTTATTGTCTTAAATAAAGACAATGATCTGATTTATACCAATAGACCGGAACTTTCTCTGCCTAAACGGGTACTGTCGCTTGCCTCTGAAAAAATCTCTGTGGCTGGGGAGAAATGGTATTTATCTTATAGTTGGGGAAAACAACATAAAATTAAAGTTTTTATTGGTGAATCCGTCGAAGATAGAGGGCATGTCATTGGTAACCCTATTTCCGGTACTTTTGTGCCCTTCCTATTTATTTTAGCGACGGTGATCTTGGCTATCTTAATTACTGCTTATTTTAGTTTGCGCCCTTTAAGACAAGCCACAGAGCTGATTTCTAATCGAAAACCTCGTAATTTAACGCCAATTAATGTCGGACAACAATTTAAAGAGATCCACCCTATCTTTAAAGAGCTTAACCAATTAATGGCAAGAATAGATGCGGCTAATATTAGAGAAAAACAATTTATGGCTGATGCGGCTCATGAGCTAAGAACCCCGATTGCCGCAGTGATTGCCCAATTGCACATTCTCTCTTTAGTCGATGAAAAGCAGGAGCGAGAAGAAATTATTGAAGATATGAAACAATCTCTGGATAGAGCCGCCGCACTTTCCCACCAGCTTATTGATTTAGCAAGACTAGAGTGTGACGATTTCCCTATAAAAATAGAATCCTTTGATGTTTATAATATTATTGGTAATGCTATTGCTCAGCGCGTGCCCTATGCCTTAACAAAAAATATTGAGCTATCTTTAAATGAAGGTATGTCACTTAAAATAGAAACAGATAAACAAGCACTACTGTCTATTTTTAATAACTTATTGGATAATGCAATCAAATATTGCCCCAATAATAGTCAAGTCGAAGTGACTATTGAACATAAAGATACCCATCATCTCAATATTATTCTGCGTGATAATGGACCAGGAATTGCACCAGAGTATATTAGCTCACTATTTTCCCGTTTTTATCGTGTTCCAGGATCACAAGGGACGGGCAGTGGTTTAGGCTTATCTATTGCACAAAATCTCGCTGAAAAAATTCAAGCAACTATTTCCATTACTGAAGGGCTACACAATAAAGGTATTGGTTTTATTATTACCTTACCGTTAAAAATTAAACCACTAGATAATGAGTAAATATAATTATAGGAGGCCTTTGCCTCCTATAATTTTAGTTAAAACTATTAGTTATGCTTATCCCCACAAAGTGGCTATCCAACGTAGCATCGCGGTAATAATTGCAGCACTTAATACCACCAAAATAAAAGGTTTCTTTTTCCAGGTTAAAACGCCTGCAACACCCACACCAATAATCTTGGCAATATCAGCGAGTTGGTCACCATCAAAAAAAGTAGATGTCATTGCAACCGAAAATAAGATCACAATTGCTGAAAGTGAAAACATTTCTTTGACCCGCTCAGACATCCCCGTTTTATTATTTAATAAGATACCGGAGATGCGCATGGCATAAGTTCCTACGGCTAAAATAGCGATACCTGCGATAAGTGAAGTTGTTGAGATCATATTTTTCTCACCACAAATAAAACGCCTAACAAGGATAATAAAACCGGTATTCCCGCAGGGAGAAACAGTGTCGTTGCTAAGGCAATCACACTACCAATAATAGCGGCTTTTCGTGTTAATTTATTTTTCAATGCCGGTAAACTTAGTGCCAAAATAATCGCTGGGAACATCGCATCTAAACCAAGCATTTTTATATCAACAATAAAAGAGCCTAAATAAACACCTAACATAGTACCTAACGGCCACATCAGTAAAATGCCTAATCCACAAGCCCAAAATGCTAATCTATTTTGCTCAGCAGTCGATTGAGATAACCCAAAAACCACACTTTCATCATTTAATACATGAAAGCCTAATAGTGATTTAATCCCTTTTCCGGGTAACTCTTTCACCGCCATACTAAAAGGGATGTGCCTTGCATTGACCATTAAACCAGCGAGTGCCGCATAGATGGCGCTTCCCCCCATCGCAACCACTCCGATAAATAGAAATTCAGAAGCCCCTGCTAAAACAAAAATCGATAACGAAAGAGGTACCCAAAAATCGAAACCTTGAGTATGTGCTAAAGCACCATAAGATATTCCAACGATCCCATCCGCTAATGAAACAAGCAGAATATCTCTAAGTACGTTATTATCTAGACGACTGTTAATATGCATAAAAAACGTATTATTTATTGAACGATTTGTTCATTATGTTGAACGATGTATTTTTTTGCAAGCTGATTTTTGAAGGAAACTATGATGTCATCACCTTCGGCACCCATTGAAATTATTTCTCAATCTATTGCTAGAGAAAGAAAAAAAGCAGGTCTTTCACTTGCAGAAATCGCAAGGCGAGCGGGGATCGCAAAGTCAACGTTATCCCAATTAGAAGCGGGACAAGGTAATCCAAGTATCGAAACTTTATGGGCTATTTGCGTCGCACTCAATATTCCGTTTTCACAACTGATTTCCTCACCTAAACCAGAAGTTAAAGTGATCCGCAAAGGTGATGGGTTTAAAATTAGTGCAGAAAAGGCCTATTACCATGCCTTTTTATTGTCATCTTGCCCCAATGGCGCGAAGCGCGATATTTATACGGTTATTGCTCAACCGGGTAAAGATAGAGTGTCAGATCCTCATAGTAAAAATGTCACAGAACATATTCTTATAATTAGCGGTCGTGCCATTGTCGGTACTTTAGATAATCAACAAGAGTTATCTCCCGGTGACTATATTTGTTACCCTGGTGACGTTACTCATGTGCTACGTGCATTAGAGCCAGATACTACCGCTGTCATGATCATTGAACATCACAATTAGTGACAATGGTATTATCGCACTGATTTTTTGGATAAAGTCAAAATCAGTGCGATAAAAATTTACTATGGTTTAACACCGGCTTTCTCAAGATAAATCTCTCTTAAGCGTTGTGATAACGCCCCTACCTTACCTTGATTTATTTTTTCATTATCAATGGAGATCACCGGCCAAATTAAGGTAGTCGCTGAACTAATAAAAGCCTCTTTGGCTTGTTTCGCTTCTTCGAGTGTAAATAAACGCTCAATGATGGTGAGTTTTTGCTCTTTGGCTAACTGAATAATCGCTTGTCGCGTGATCCCCGGTAAAATATCTTGGCTTAATGGGCGAGTGATAATTTCATCTTGCTGATTAACAATAAAGAAATTGCTTGAACTTCCTTCGGTGATATAACCCTCTTTGATAAAAATAGCATCATCAGCACCTTGCTGATGCGCATGATGTTTAGCTAAACATGCAGCAAGTAATGCCACCGTTTTAATATCACAGCGTTGCCAACGAATATCCTCAACACTTACGACAGAAATTCCTTTGGTTGCATTAGGATGATTTACCACCGTTGAGTGTTGAACAAATAGCACCAATGTAGGAGCGACTGATGAAGACGGGAAATCAAAAAAACGTGATGAATCGGCGCCACGAGTGACTTGTAAATAGATAAGTCCTTCATGCAGATGGTTCTTATCTATCAATTGCCCGTGGATCTCTTTTAATTGCTCTTTGGTTAATGAAAAAGGCATTGATAATGCTTTGCACGAGCGCTGTAAACGTTGAAAATGCCCTTCAAAATCAATTAATTGTCCGTTAATAACGGCGGTAACTTCATAAACGGCATCAGCAAATAAGAAACCTCGATCAAAAACAGAGATATTAGCTTGTTCTTTAGGTACAAATTGGTTATTTAAATACACAATCTCAGACATTTTACCTCCGTGATAAATTGTATTAACCTTGATAACTTTTCACCACACTACTCTTTCACATTACTATTTCAAATGCTACTGACTTTCTAATACAAATCTTTAATGGCCTTTTTCTTTAAAGAATTCCTGTTATATAGCTAAAAATTGCTATAATTTGCGATAAGGATTACAAATTAAGAGGTTGTTATGTTAGACATTAATAAAAATAATTTATCTCAGCTAACAGAGAAACTCGTTAAAAAGCAGTGTACTTTAATGAGTATCATTGCCATGCTGGGATTACTTGCGGGTATTATCTGTATTATTAACCCTTTTTCTTCAGGGGTCGTGGTCAGTGTTTTCCTCGGTGTGGTGTTTTTTGCTTGTGCAATAACCAGCATAATGGCGGCCTTTAATAGCCGGATCTCTTCTGGTTGGTCGATGTTAATTACTTTACTTGCTGGTTTTATCTATCTATTTTTAGGTTATATTTTTATTACCGATCCTTTAAATGGCATGTTAAGCCTTGCATTTATTATCGGTTATTTATTTATCTTTGCAGGAATACTCCGCTTAGTACTCGGCTTTAAGCAAATTAAAGATAGCTTTTATGGCTGGTTTAATATTTTAGTGGGCTTTTTAGATCTTGTTTTAGCCTATTTCTTACTAGCTTTTGGCCCTGAAACTTCTATAACACTGGTGATGGCATTGATTGGTATACAACTTATTTTAAGTTCTATAACTATTCTATCAATAGCCAGTGCAATCAAGCGGATGACTCGTTAATTGCGTCTTAGTTTATAAGCTGTAGTTGAATATTAGAGCCACTTAATGTGGCTCTAACAGTAGCGGTGTATTAATTTATCCCAATTCGACAAAGCCAACCGAGACTACTTGTCAAATGCCCTTCCTTTTACTTCCTCATTTCTCTACTGCAATAGTTAGTTTAAAAAAACAATATCGCGAAAGGCGCAATAGAAAAAGTCAACTAAGCGCTATAAGCAGAAAAATAATTTTAAAACAATAAGATAGATATAAATTCAAACGTTCTTAAGCTATGGTTACCAACAAAAAATGCTTTCAATATAAAAAATAATTTAAAATTTAAAATATTTTTGTATAAAGCTATTGACTGTTATGAAAATGTGATTAGAATCAGTATCAGAAAATATTTGTGACGAGAATCACATTTTATTAATAGGATACTTAATATGAAATCAATGACTTCTTTTATTACTCATCTGCACCAAGTTGTTGTTAAATTATCTTCAACTCGTTTATTGTAATTCTTTGTATTAAAAAGAATAACTAGCGCATAAAGCCAGAAAATGCACTCTATATCGCAAGAGGCACTATCTGGCTTTTATTTTCTATCTCTTTGATTTTTTCTTATCTTACTCTTCGCGCATCTTTAGTAACAAAAATTTCACTTGTTTGAACTAAAATCCCTCTTCTTGTACCCTAGTATTAAATCACCTTTTATGATGAGGATAGTTTATGCAGCAGCAACTGCTTACATGGATACGTCAGTTTAATGAAGAGTACGCTCAAATCACTTCTCTGTTACTTGTTTTATTGATCATTTTTGTTGTTGCTCTTGTTCTCCACTTTATTTTGCACAAACTTGTGCTCCCTAAGCTTTCAAAAGCTATCAGTAAATACGATCAAAAGTGGCAACTCTCTTTTGAAATTAATAAGTTATTCAGTCGATTTGCCTTTCTTATCCAAGGTGTAGTCATTAATATCCAAGCCTTATTATGGATGGGACCCGGTAAAACACAGGAGATATTAACCACCACAGCTCAAGCATGGTGTTTACTTTTCGGTTTATTGATGATTTTCTCAATTATGGATCTCTGTTTGCAGATCATGAGAAATTCCCCTTCTTTTGGCCGATTACCCCTTAGAGGTATTTTCCAAAGTTTAAAATTAGTCGCCAGCGTGCTGATTGGTATCATGATTGTTTCATTACTGATCGGTAAATCACCGCTTATTTTATTAAGTGGTTTAGGTGCCATGACTGCGGTGTTGATGTTGGTATTTAAAGATCCAATTATGGGACTTGTTGCCGGTATTCAACTCTCCGCCAATAATATGATTAGCTTGGGTGATTGGTTAGAAATGCCTAAATATGGTGCTGATGGTGCCGTAGTGGATATTAGCCTCACCACAGTAAAAGTACGTAATTGGGATAATACCGTTACGACCATTCCTACTTATTCTTTAATTTCTGATTCGTTTAAAAACTGGCAAGCGATGACACAATCAGGTGGGCGTCGAATTAAGCGCAGTTTATCTCTTGATATCAATAGTATTTACTTTTTAGATCAAGAGAATATTGATAAATTAGAAAAGGCACAGCTTCTTGAACCTTATATAAAAAGCAAAGTAGGTGAAATCTCCAGCTATAACGCTAGCCTTTGTCATGATCATCAAATGCCACTTAATCAACGTGGTATGACGAATGTCGGTACATTTCGCGCTTACGTGGAAGCTTATCTAAAAAATCATCCGAAGATCCATAAACAGATGACCATTATGGTAAGACAGCTTGCCCCAACCTCTGAAGGGTTACCTATCGAAATTTATGCCTTTACCAATACAACCGTGTGGGTAGAGTATGAAGCTATTCAGTCCGATATTTTTGATCATATATTCGCTATTCTTCCTCAGTTTGGTTTACGAATACACCAATCACCAACAGGTAGCGATGTTAGAGCATTAAAATTCCCTACCAATATCGACACACCATAGCCCTAGCGTTCATTATTTAAAAGGGAGATTAATTCTCCCTTTTTTCTATTAAATAGATTAACAAATATTTATAATTATCGACTTTGTTATCATATTAACAATCTTGTTTTAGCCTATTTTTTTAAAATCGATATGTTATTTTTTATATATCGAATCACTGTTTCCACCTATATATTTGATATTTTATTTACCACTAAAGTGGTATTAACCGCAAAATGTAACCAATTGTTTAATAATTATTTTTTTAGATAACCTTATTAACATTTTTTATATTGATATAAATCATTATAGGTATAGGTGTAATAACTTAACATAGATATACAACTTTATTTGTTGTGAAAAATGTTAGGGTAATGTCAATGTCAAAAATTAAAAATAATGTTTCTATCACTGAAATGAGCCGGCGTGGCTTCATTCAGTCTGCAGCTGTTCTTTCTGGCGCTGCTGCTGTAGCTGGAACGGTATCATTACCTTTCTCTGCTAATGCTCAAACACCCCAGGGTATTCGTCCTGATGAGACGTCTGAAACCATCAAATACAGTGCATGCTTAGTGAACTGTGGTAGTCGTTGCCCATTAAAAGTTCATGTTAAAGATGGCGTGATCCGCCGTATTTCCAATGAAACCATGTTTGATGACTCAACCTTTGGTCTTCATCAGATCCGTCCTTGCTTACGTGGACGTTCCGTTCGTTGGAAAACTTATAATCCAGACCGTTTAAAATACCCCATGAAACGTGTCGGTAAACGTGGTGAAGGTAAATTCGAGCGTATCTCTTGGGATGAAGCGACTTCGATTATCGCTGATAAGCTAAAATATACTATCGATACCTATGGTAATGAGGCTATTTATTACCAATATGGTACTGGATCTACCGGAGCGAATTTACATGGTAGAACAGCCTGTAAACGTCTATTAAGTACAGTCGGTGGCTTCTTAAGTGACTACGGTACTTACTCTTATTCACAATTAACCGGCATCGTCCCTTATGTGTATGGTGATATGCTGGAATCTCTGTTAACAGAAATCGAAAACTCAGATTTGGTTGTGATGTTTGGTCATAATCTTGCTGAAACTCGTATGTCTGGCGGTGGTCAGTTCTATGAAACACTGAATGCGTTAGATAAGAGTAAAAGTAAAGTAATTATTATCGACCCGCGTCGTACTGATAGTGTCACAACATTAGGTGCAGAGTGGATCCCTATCTATCCGGGTACTGATGCTGCATTAGTGGCTGCGTTAGGTTATGTGATGATCCAAGAGGGTATCACTGATGAGGCATTTTTACGTGAATATTGCATCGGTTGGGATAAACAAACTCTGCCAGCCTCAGCACCTGAAAATGGCTCTTACAAAGACTATATTCTCGGTAATGGTCCTGATGGAATTGCTAAAACCCCTGAGTGGGCAAGTCAATTAACCGGAATTTCCGTTGCGCGTATTATTCAATTGGCACGTGAAATTGGTAATGCCAGAGCTGCGTGGATCTCCCAAGGCTGGGGTATTCAGCGTACCAGTAATGGTGAACAAGCTTGCCGTGCAATTATGATGTTGCCATTAATGTCTGGTCATATTGGTCGTCCTGGTACTAATACCGGATGTTGGGGCGGTAGCATTGAATACCCTGTCGCAAGTTTTGCCATACCAAATCCAGTAAAAACCCAGATCCCAACGTTTATGTGGTCTGAAGCGGTTGCTCGTGGTGAAGAATTAACCAGTAAAAATGCCGGTGTCAGAAATAAAGATAAGCTGGATACGGGCATTAAATTTATGTGGTGTTACTCCAGTAATGTGATTGGTAACCAGCATGCTGATCTCAATAAAACACATGAATTACTGCAAGATGAATCAAAATGTGAATTTATTTTAGTGTGGGATAACCACATGACACCATCAGCAAAATATGCCGATATTTTACTGCCTGATGTCACTACTGTGGAAACTAACGATCTTATCAATAACTCTTATGCTAGTGGTGCGTATCATTATATGGTGCGTTTACAAAATGCTATTGAGCCGTTATGGGAAAATCGTCCTAACTATGATGTATTGGCAGATATCGCTGAAAAATTAGGTGTTAAAGAGAAATTTACTGAAGGTAGAACCTACCAAGAGTGGATTGAGTATTGCTATAACCAAGTAAAAGCAAATAACCCCGCGCTTCCTTCTTTTGCTGAAACTAACGATATGGGGATTGTGGATAGAAAACTTCCTCCTCGTAGCGCTTATGTGGCATTAGAAGCATTTCGCCAAGATCCTATCGCCAACCCACTAAAAACAGCATCAGGTAAAATTGAAATCTATTCTGAGAAATTAATGCAAGATACTGAAGGTTGGATCTTACCAGAAGGTGATCGTATTCCTGCAATTCCAGAATATTGTAAAAATGAAGAAGGTGTTGAAAACGTTACCTTAAAAGAGAAGTTCCCACTGCAAATGACGGGCTTCCACGATAAAGGTCACGTCCACTCTACCTATTTTAACGTCGCAATGTTACGTGAAGCTATTCCTCATCAATTTTGGTTAAACCCCGTTGATGCGGCACAGCGTGGATTAAAATCTGGCGATATTGCTGAGATTTATAACGAACGTGGTCGCTTGCATATTCGTGTCAAAGTGACAGATCGTGTATTACCTGGTGTGATTGCAGTACCACAAGGTGCATGGCGTTCACTTGATACAACAGGTGTAGATACCGGTGGATGTATTAATACATTAACAAGCTGGCACCCATCGCCGTTTGCTAAAGGAAATCCACAACATACTAACCTTGTTGAAGTGAAACGTGCATAAGGAGTTAACTCATGAAGCAATATGGTTTTTATTTTGACTCCACTAAATGCACTGGCTGTAAAACCTGTCAAGTCAGTTGCAAGGACGAAAAAGATTTAGATTTAGGCCCTAAATTCCGTCGTGTTTATGAATATGGCGGTGGTAGCTGGGCAAAACAAGACGGTATCTGGACACAAAATATTTATAGTTATTATTTATCAATTTCTTGTAACCACTGCTCTAACCCTACTTGCGTGGCAGGTGCCCTACTGGCGCGATGCATAAACGTGAAGAAGACGGTTTAGTGGTTGTTAATCAAGATGTTTGTGTTGGATGCCGTTATTGTGAATTACGTTGCCCTTATGGCGCACCACAGTTTGATGAAAAGAAAAAATTGATGTCAAAATGTGATGGTTGCTATGAGCGTGTCGCCCAAGGTATGAAACCGGTCTGTGTTGAATCTTGTCCACAACGTGCACTGGATTTTGATGATATTGAAGTGATCAGAGCGAAACATGGTACAGAGTGTGGTATCGCACCAATGCCAGATCCAAGCTTAACTAACCCAAATATCGTGATAAAAGCACATAAAGATGCAAAACCTTCTGGTGATAAAACCGGCTCAGTTCAAAATGCGGCGGAGGTATAAACCATGCATGAACTTCCTCTTGTCTTTTTTACTGTTTTAGGCTCTAGCGCAGCAGGTCTGTTTCTGATCGCTTATATCAGTAAAAAGTTAGGTCAAATTGATGAACAACAACTGCGTAATGCCAATATTCTTGCTCTGATATTAATGCTTGTGGGCTTAGGTATTGGTGGATTACACGTAGGTCAGCCACTACGCTTTTTCAATATGTTATTAGGCGTAGGCCGTTCTCCAATGAGTAACGAAGCTTTTCTAAGTGGTGTATTTACTGGTTTTGCTTTTGCAACAGTGGCACTCACTATTATGAAAAAATGGCGGGGATTACGTGAAATTTGTAATCTATTTACCGTTATTTTTAGTTTAGCTTTTGTTTGGTCAATTCCGCAAGTTTACCATATTCCAACAATTGCTAACTGGAACACAGATTACACCACGTTACAGTTTTGGATGACGCTATTAATTGGCGGTGGAGTACTTGCAATGGTCAGTGGTGCAAGACGTTTAGGGGCATTGTCCTTTATTATCGGTGCCATAATTACCTTTGCCGCACGCTCCGGTTATGTCAGTTTCCTAAGCTTTAATGGCCCAGAATTGAGTGCTGAGCAATCACTGTTTTGGGGTTTCCAATTAGCAGTATTAGCATTAGGTATTGTGGTTGTCGGGTTTAGCGCATTAAAAGCGCAAACCTCAAAAGTGACCTTAGCAACTTGTGCCGCAGCGGTCGTAATTGCTGAATTATCCGGTCGCATTGCCTTTTATAACTTATGGCATATAACCATGTAATATTGGTTTTCTGTGCGATGACGCTTTATCATTATTGATTTATCATCATAAGCATAGTCATCGGCAAGAAACGAAAAACAAAATGCATATCTTTTTAGATATGCATTTTTTCTTTTTAGAATGAGGAGCCGGGTTGTTGTAAAAACGCTAACTCTTCTGCTGTGGAAGTACGCCCTAAAATTTCATTACGATGAGGATAACGACCATATTTATCGATAATCTCTTTATGGCGTAATTCATATTGATACGTGTCGTCATCATTTAATTGTGAAAACAACGCAATGGCATCTTGATGGATTTTTTGTGATTCTGAGTGCATAAATGGCATGATCAGAAATTTGCGTTTTACCGGTGTCAGGGTGAGATATTCGGGTAATCGAATGGCTTCTTGAGCAAGAATTAACGCCATATTATCTTGGGCGAAAGCCTTTGGTGTATCACGCCAAATATTACGTGAAAACTGGTCTAGAATAATAATTTCCCCTAACCGCCCTTCAATGCTCTCGCGCCAAGAGGCAAGCTCTGCACGACTTGCGCTAATACATAGCTCACCAAATCTATCCTTAATTTCTTTATCAAAAGCGCTATCCTTTTGAAACCACTGTTTTGGGGTACATTCTTCAAACCAAAAGGTTAATACGGGTTGGTAAGGAACCATAGCGATAACCACCTTATATAAATTGATAAGAAATATCATCTCTAAAGTATACTGATTTTTAACCTATGAATAGTATGAAAAAGGTTACAGGGATCGAGCTTCTTTAAAAAAACAAAAAAATAAATCCTCTTTAAAGGCAACAAGAGGATTTTAATCACGTCCTAGTTAACACTTAGCTCCTTTAAGTGTTACCCATCCATGAGCAAGTTATACTCTAAACAATGTTGTTAATGATATATGTAACTTAGTAATCAATATAATAAGGATGTTGTTACTATAACCCCCTTTGGGATCGTTAATAGAATAGATAAAAGCCTAAAAGGGATAAAGCTTAAAAAATAGTGTTAGGGTATTAAAAAGACTTACAGTAGCAAAGGCTACGGTAAAACAAGAAAAGTTGTTATAAGCTTGTTGGATGTTACTTAAGTAAAATATGCGATCAATAATGAAATAAATGCTAAAAAAACACCAATTGCTAATGACATTTGTTGAAAATTTTTTCTTCTTAGTCTGTTTCTTTAACAAAATTAGCGTACAATTACTGCAATTTTTTTACTGAAGATCGACTATGTCTGTTATTGCAACTATTGGAATAGGCTACCTAATTGGGGCTGTACTCTCTTTTATTATCACCTTCTTTTTAACCAAAGATCCCAGCTTAGCTATGCGCCTGCTGAGTGCTTTTCTTATCGCAATAACATGGCCATTGAGTTTCCCAATGGCCATTATATTTTCTATTTTTGGTTGATTAAATTAAAATAAGATGGTTGATATAGAATATTTTTATTTAATCACTTTATTGAGAGGCTCTTAAAAATTAAGAACTATTCTAAAAACTGAAATGTATTTCACTCAATATATTAGTCTTTCACTAATCTATTAGCGTGTTTCTAGCCTAAACTATCAATGATTTTTTATAAAACAAAAAATAAGCTCAGCATCACCTTCATCAAGGTTTTCAATATAGCCACTTTCAACAAAGCCTAATTGAATAAATAAATTTTGCATGGGTACATTAGATTGATTGGTTGAAGTAAACAATTTTTCTGTCGCTATTTTTTGCTGAAAATAAGTAATTAGTTTTTTGCCATAACCTTTTCCCCTATGCTCTTTAGCTATCATCACTAATTCAATAAATTGCTGACCAAAAAAATGGCGATGGGCAACACCATAACCAATAATTTCACTTTTCACCTCTAGCAGATAAACGGCCTGATTAGTTAACCATACGTCGATCTCATCAGTACGAGAAGGATTTTGTTGAGCATAGGTATCAAGCTTAACAAGTATGGATAAATGTCAGTTGCTAGCGAGGGTAATTTTCATAGTATATTTTATTAGAGTAATTTTAGATAAAATATAATAATACAATTATTAGTAATAACAATATAAACTACAATAAAATAGTATTAAATTGAATAATTAAAGCCACCAGAGAGGTAATAGGTGGCTTTCTATCTATATGACAATTATTACTCAGGCTTTGATGGCCATTCTAAATTTTCATCTTCAACATTGACTTTAGTTAGTTGATAACGATACTTTTTCCACCTTTCTAGTTTATCAATATCTTCTTTATTTATATATCCACCTTCACTTGCGTCCTTTAAAGGATCAATTATAAAAGATGCTTCATTTATTAAATAATCTCTTTTTTCTTTTTGACTAGCTATTAATTCATATTTATTCGGTTTAGTTGGGGGGGCTATATTACCATATTCCCCTGACAAACAAAGTTTATAAATTTCCCTTCCAATATTTTCATTATCATCAGGAGTTGCAAAGTAAGGTATTACTTGTTCAAAACTAGTCAATTTAACTTCACATTCAACACCTTTATCTAATGGAATAATACTATGTTGTTGTATGTTTCTAATATATTCTATCATATCAAATCCTTTTTAATTTATTTTAAGCTACTCTTACAAATAAAGTAGTTCCGCCTGATTCAGGAGGCCTAGATCCACGATTTCCGCTCGTTTTGGCTAACGCTTTCCATGAACCACTTATTGTCCCTGAGAGCAATATTGTATGGAATCTATCTTCTGTAGAAGATGTAGATACATAATAGTTTGTTATGGAGGCTCTATTAATAGAGCCTCCAGATATAATATCCCCAACATTAGCAGAATTAGTATTACCTAAGATGTAACTGCCGATCCCTCCTTCAATATTAGTATTTTTAGCTAAGTAACGAGCATCAGCTTGAGATTGAGTTAAAGCTCCTATATCTTCTGCTGTTAATTTAATATCTGTATTTAGTTGCTTTCCATTAATTTTTCGACTTGTAGGTACATAATTTCCTTTAAGTTGATATTTATTATCAGATTCAGTTTTAGTATAGGATGCATCAACTATTGCATAATTCCCCTTAGGCTGATATTTACCATCTGACTCTGATTTAGAATAACTATAACCTGTCGCTAAATAATTGCCTTTAGGTTGATATTTATTATCAGATTCCGTTTTCGTATAGGATGCACCCACTAATGCATAATTCCCTTTGGGTTGATAATTCCCTTTTGGCTGAAAAGCATCAGTAGCGGCTTTTTGGCTAATAACATGAGCCGTTGAGGTTCCGGTCGCTTGAGCAATATTACCTTTATCAAATTTCTTATTAAGCTCATTTTTTAAATTGGTATTGGTGGCATAATCTCCCGATGCTTGATAATTGCCTTTAGGTTGATATTTCCCATCAGACTCCGCTTTGGTATAACTATCGCCTTTATTCGCATAATTTCCCGCAGGAGCATAATTGCCTTTGGGTTGATATTTAGTATCAGATTCCGCTTTTGCATAGCTATAACCTTCCGCTTGATATTTACCCACCGGCTGAAAACGCTTATCAGCCTCAGCTTTGTTATAAGCACCCACTTCATTCGCGGTGATATCAGCTTTTAGCTCAGCCCATGCATTACCGGCAATAGGCTCAATATTATTATTCTCAATTTTAGACTGCCATACCTTATTGTTATGATAAACCACACTACGAATAGCATAGGGTTTGCCCGCTTCTGACCATTTAGCAAAACCTTGTAATTGCATTTCACCAATAGACTCGGTGATATCGTGAAATAGGCTGTTCATTTTTTCACGTTCAATATCTTTTGCCGCCGGATCAGTGACTTGGTCACGCTCATAATCATAACCGTAACCTTGAGTATAAGATACTGAGCCATCTGTTTGGATCTCTACAGGCACAACTGTTTTATCCCCTTGCGTGGCAAAGGGGATTTTAAATATTTTAGTCATAGGATTTATTCTCCGAAATTACTCTTTAAGAAATTTTTACGATATGAACCATAACCAAATGCTTTTTTAGTTATGATGCGATATTTGACGCCTACGCCAGAAGGACGTGGCATTAAATCGAAGTTTTCTAATAATAAACGTAAGCGTTCATCGGGATTAAAATTAAAAACGTAATACATATACGTCATATCAAAGGGATCAAGTACAAATACTTTACTTTCACCCCGCCAGAAAAAACGTTTTAAAAATTGATTAATATTGGTGACCGTCGGACTTTGGGTGAGATTGAAATAACGCATTCTTATCAACATTCTTTTTTGATCTAACGTCAGTGATAAGGTGTAATCGGTATTGCGTCGAAAATTTGCGTTAAAATTAGCTTTCTTTTTACCAAAGCCAAAACCTATTTTTGTTTTCTCACTTGGGGAAATATCAATGCCTAAAGGCACATCTAAAATACGCCCCCAAACCGCTAAACCAAAGTCGTTGGCGGTATCAATATTAAATATATCGCGATACCAATTTTGCCAAAATAACACGGTGGATTGGTGAAAATAATCTGCCTTAAAATGAGCCAGTGATTTTAATTTATCGGCATTTTCATATTGCCAAAGTATCGCTTGTAGAAGATCGGAATGATAATCAAACTGTTGAATATTCATATCATCACCACTTGTATCGCCCCTTTAGGTAAGCGGGCAATTTGATTAATGGCAATGGGAATTAATGCTACATGCCAATTTTTTCCATCTGTTGATAACTCCACTTTTGTGACAAATAAATGTGGCTCCACAGCATTGACGGCAGCGGAAATCTCAAAAGGAGAGACATCTCGCCCTACCACCAGCCCATTATCCCCCTCTATCTCTCCATGACTCCATTTTTCTAGTGCATCAGGAATAATGGTTTGTGCATCAAAAGGGGATTTTTTAACGGTAACTTTGCAAAAAATCGTCACTTCTTTTGGTCGTGAAAATTTAACCGGATATTCTTGACCACTTGCTGGCTCTAAGAGATTTATTTCAATATCACCATTAAACGCCGCACCTATTGTTTTCGTTCTTAATAAAACATTGGCAATTTCATGGCTGTCTCCCCCTTCAACACAGACATAAATGCTATGTGGCAATAAGGAAATACCATCGATAGTTAATGTTTTATCAGTGAAGTTTTCTCGAAAAGAGAGAGAGTTAACCCCTGCTAATTCATAGAGGGACGATGTAATTGCTTGGGCAACACTGATGGTATTTTTAGCGAGAGTCTGTTTACGCCGACGCCTGGCTTTAATATCAGATTCTGCATAACGGCCAATAATAGCGTGCGTGGTATTATTGACTTTTTCCCAGCCTAATACCGAACTTGCCACTTTATTTAATTGCCCAATACCACAAGTGATAGGCCCGTACTCTTTAGCGCGCATATCCCCAGTTATTTTTCCAGTGTCTGCGATAATAAGAGAGGTTAATGTTTCAAATACTGCGCCATTTATCGTTAGGGCTTGTGAACCTTTAGGGATAATGGTGCCGGGCACTCCCATAAATTCCACATTACTTAAATAGGAGTGTGTGGCATTAATACGCTCTCCTCCCATTAACGCCCATATTGCATCAAGAAAAATACCCCCAGCAATATCGGGATTAATTTGATTAGCAAGTTCGGCATTATTACGCACAATGGCATCGCGATTTTCAATTTCCATTGTTGCCAAAACCCCTTGGGGCGTTTCTGGCGATAAATTGATTGATTGCCCAAAGACAGTGCGAAATTCGTCTTCTACCTCCTTTCGTAGCGCTGCCGTATCAGGAACAATAACGCCTTTATTATTAATATATCGATAATCAGCCATGTAATGTAAATCCTCCATATATTGTGCGTATATCCGCCTGATATTTCAGTACGCCATTATCTAAAAAGGCATTAAAATGGCTGATAGCCACAACTTCCTCGATTTCAGCCAGACGTTGTCGAAAGGCCATTTCAAATAAAGGAATATCAACTTGACGGCTAAATGTTGCTGACCAATAAGGAATACCTTTATCTTTTTTATGCAACATCTCTCCACGAACCGCTTTAATAAAATGCTGACAAAGGTTTTTTACTGCTTCATCGTTATCACAAATTTGCAGATCACCTTTAGCATCAATCACCAGATCATTATGCTGGTTTATAGCAAATGTCCTCATATTGGACTCCCTGTGTTATCTTTGCCTGCTTGTACGCCACTATGGCGATGGGTTGAACCGATATCTTTCCCGTTGTGACGCATCACGCCCCCTTGAGAATCACTATTTCCATTTACCGCATAATTACCATTCACTGTGACATTGCCGGTAAATATCGTTTCTCGGGCATTGATTTCATACTTGGGGGTTTCTAGTACAACTTTATCGTTATGAAGAGAAAAGCAGACAGAACCATCCATTGACTGAATAACCAAAGCATCAATATTTTTTCCGTCGATCACCCAACCTTTTAAGGTGTCAGGAAAAAACATCGCATCACTAAAGGTATGTAATCGGGTGGTATTAGGTCTATCCTCTAGACCACCGCGTTGAAAAATAAGGCTAATATCACGATCATTAGCTTTTAACCAACCAAAATCTCCCGCTTTAATCGGTGCTCTAATAAAAAAACCTCCGCCACCAAAGCGAAATACGGGAATATTTGCAACGGGTGCTCGTGAAATAGTTTGTTTATCCGTGGTTAACATCATCACCAGTGGTTTGATCACGGCTCGATTGCTTTTTTCATCATAATCAATGACTGTTGCGGGCAACATATCATCCGTATTCATCATCAAATGGCGAAATGCGGACGAGAAAGCCCCTGCCAGTGAACCAACACTCGCAATATCGTTATTGGGTTTACTCATAATTAAGCTCGTTTACAAATTGCGGTATAGTTGAAATCAGCCTCATGTGAGGCAACACTAAACGCCAATTGCTCAATGATGTAATCACCATTTAATGAAGGGTTTAATTTACTCTCAAGGCGAAGCATTCCACCAAGCTCAGAGGTGCTATCAATTAAGTAACTTACGGTTAACCCACTTTCTGTCGCTTTGGGAATGCCAATCATGCCTGAATTCATATTTAAAATACGCAAACGGCTTTTTAGTGCTTTGTCGTCATCTTTTACAAATAACGTATCATCATCAATAAAGGCTTTAACGTCCCCAGCTTCCTGTAAACGTTCTATTTGATGCAATGCTGAGCCACAATAATACCAATTAGCAATATTCTTATCGGTAGCTTGAAAATCTAGTTTCACCCCACAATCATCAGCAATAGCCAAGGCTATTTCACTCAGCCTGCGCATTGTGCCGCCACTGGAAGAAATAATTTTTCCCGCGCTTTGATGACTGGTTTTTGCCGATAAAGTTAACGTCACATCAGGAGGTGAATCTATTTCAGCACTGACAATATCGCCAATAAATAAAGAGAGTAATCCGGTATTAACTCGGCCGACCTCCAAATAGAGTCGTCGCGTTTGCTTATTGTTATTATAGGGACTGGTTTCTGTCAGCAGATAATCTCTTGTTTGTGCATTTAGCCCTGAGATAGTGACATTACATTCATTTTGTAATGGATTGGCATACTTTGTTCCACTGGCTGAAATACGTAATCCCTCATACCATTGAAGCCGTTCTCCGACTTCAATTCCGAGCCTTATTCGTCGAAGATCCATCTTCCTCACTCCAATACACTAATGATTGCGTCTTGGTAAATTCCTCATACCAAGGTAATGCATCATGCTCTGTTAAAAACATTAAATTAATTCCCTGATTTAAATAGCGATAAGGAATTATCGGTGTATTAGCAACAAGGCGCATTCCTGTAATAAGTATTTCGCCTTCTCGCTCGATATCACAAAACATGGTTTGATTAGCCACTTTAAGCTTTAATTGCCAATTCACACCGGCTATTGCTACAGAAAATCGTTGATTAGGAATGGCTTGTAATGGTATTTCTTGCATTTTTTCTACCTCCTAGCCCTCTTTTTTTCCTATTGGCATGGATTTTTTACTTTTCACATTTCCTCGATTAATCGTTGAGGATTGCTTAGGTTTTTTAGTCGATTTAGCTGATTTTTTATTGTATTCAGGCTCAATGCTTTTCCATTCAATAAACTTGAGTTTTAACTCAATAGCGTCTACTTTTGACGGATCTTCATCATGGCTAAGACTTTCTAATAGCATTGGTTGATAGGTACTAACACGTGTTTGAATACCCACTAACGTATTTTCGTCATATAACTGTCTTATAGTGGCATAAGCATTGGCAATATCGCCCGTTAACAATAAGCTGATACTGATACTGATAGGGTTGATCACCACATGGTCACTGCGGCTTTCCCCATTTTCTACCGTAAATGTAATCGCTTGGTGGCTATCGTCTATGGTGACTTGAGTTGGGTTAACACTATCAAACAATGTGGTAAAAGAGGCTAAATCAAAAATTCTAACTTCCGTTATCATAATTACACCCTCCAGCCACTAGAGTGATTCTGCGATATATTTTTAGCTTCTTGCTCTGTATAAGATTTCTTGATTTCTTTAACCACCTCCGCACCATTTGTGGCTTGAGTTTCAATTTTGATTTCACCAATTTGCACATTACTTTCGTTTTTAATGCTTGATTGATTACTGATCATTTGACTGGTCATCGGGTTTAAACTGTTATTTGACGATATTGCTAATCCGTTATTTAACGATTTAACCTCCTGCATAGGACTATAATATCGTGTCGCTGTTTGAGATTGTGGCAAGATATAGTCAAGCTCCCCCTCATTTGTTAATCGCCGCTCTACCTTTTGCACCACACGAATTTCTTTTTCTTCGTCGTCCATACCGAAAAAGCTTTTGGCTGATTGCCATATATCTTGTATTAGGTTGATTTTTTCATCGACAAAATCCAATATCTTTTCAACACAGCCCCACATCCATTCAAATAGGCTCACCACTGAATCAGAAACAAAAATAAAGATATCAATAATGGATTGCCCCCAAGCAATAAGATTATTAATCCCTATTTCTAGAGTCTGTATAAATTGATTAAATGAGTTAGATATTAGATCCCATGCAGCAATAACAAAATCAGCAACAACAGTGACAGCCTCTTTTAAATATTCAAAGAATGATTGCCATGCCTGCCATATCGTCATGATCACACTTTTTAATACTGGGTATTTTTCTAATATACGGCCGATCATGGAATCGTTACCGTTAATAAAATTCATAATATCGTCATAGACGAGTTTAAAGGCGACACCTAATAAACCAATCACCGTTGCAATAGCAATAATAGGTAATGCCATGGCAAGTGTCGATGCGGCAGCAGAGATCATGACGGGTAAATAATAAATAGCAACAGCGGCGCCGATGGCGGAGAAAAAGCTAATCACAATATCTTTATTTTTCACACAAAAATCGACTAATTTATCAAACCATTCCATACCTTTTGCCAGCGTAGGAATAATCATATCTAAAAAGTTATTTTTGAATTGTGCCGCTAATTGACTAAATTTATGTATTGTGGCATTGAGTTGGATCGCACTTTCAATACTGTCGTCGTTGATACCTGAGAATTGTTTTTGTACCCCCATCGTACGCTCTAGCTCTTGACGACCTTTCATCATTAATTCGATGGTTTTATCATCAACAACACCTAATTTTTCCAGCTCTTTTTGGGCATCATCAAAACTCATATTTTTAACGTTATCAGCGACCTGTAAAAGCTGCTCTATGGGATCTTGCGTATCGTCAAACGCAGTTGCCATAGCGGCTAAATCCGCTTGAGCAGCTTCTTTCGTGCCACCAATTGCAGCCATCGCACCTGAAAAAGCGTCAATATCAATCGCCGCAACCCCCATTTTTTTACTGAGTTTATCTAATGATTCGATTTCTTGAGAACGTTCAAGTGACGCAGAAAATACCTTTTGTAACGTCCCCATAATATCCGTTGCACCTATGGCGTTTAGGATAAAATCTTTCATTTTATCGACGGTTTGCTGATAACTTTTCCCGGTTTCATCAACACTACTGCTTAATCGACGTTGAGCTTGAGCTTCTTCTATTGCCGCTTTAATACCTTGGGTTTGCATGGTGCTGATAAATTGATCGTAATCGGCACCTAGATTTTTAATCACCTCATCAATAACTAATTTATTTTCTTTATTTTTCTTTTCTGCCTCAGTTAATAAAGTTAATTCATTATTTAATGAAGCAAGCTGATCTTCCATTGCCTGATATTCAGCATTTAAATTCGCAAGATGACTTGCATCACTATCCACATCATTGCTAAGCAAATTTCTCGTGTAATTTAATACTGACATCGCATTTTTTAGAGCGTCAATGCTTGACGTAATTGAATGGATCTTCTCTTGTGTTTCACCACTATTTATTTCAATATTTATGGGCTCATCAAGCGATAAACTCGTCAGCCCCGTTAAGATATTTTGCAAAAAAGTATCAAATTCTTGAGTACTACTAAGTGCCGTTTTAACGATTTGTTGTATCGAATTTTCAACAGTTTCAGAGGCTTGAATAATTTCTTGGTTGTCCACCGAAAGGTTTATTTCAGGCTCCAGTGATAATTCGTTAAAACTGGCGGCTATTTCTTGAACAAAGGCAAAAAAGCGACTAATACCTGCTGATGCGCCCTGCTCTATTTTCTTCATTTCCTCAAGAATTTCGTTGGTCGATTTCCTGATATTATTTAATGCGTTATCAGATACCTCCGCGTCTAACGTCAGTACCTGACTAAATACGGGTAATAGCGACATTATCTCTCCTTGGACGCCGCTAGCGCCTCGTTATAACGATTGGTAATCGCAATTTCCCACAGATCAAAAGCTTCCTCTAAATCTATGGTTGTTTTGAGTTCTGTGAAAGAGGCGAAGCCGGCTGAGATGATGACGGCAAAGAAGCCATCAGCGTTTTTATAATCGACGGGAGAGAACCGCTGAGCTTGCCTAATAGGTATTGAAGGAAATTTTGGCTCCCGCCGTTGCCGAAAAAACTGGTGTTGTACTTTAACATTTCTAATTCAAGACGAATTAACGCTTCCCCATCAGGGACGTGATTATCAATTAATGTACTGGTTTTTAAATAAATTTCTTGGCCTTCTTTTTCTACAGCAACATACGCCATCATCTTTAACATGGCCTCTTTACTGACTTCATAATCACCGATTTTAGGGGCATTTGATAATGGGTATTTAGCCAAGATCTCTCGTCCAATTGTGGCGGGTAACCGGCTAATAATAAAGGTATGCTGTTGACGATCACTATCAATCACCGTGATCTCTTTTGGTTTAATCAACATATAAAAACTCCATAAAAAAAGGCGACCGAAGTCGCCATGATAAAAAGTAAGATTAATAATTAACGCGCTCTAACACGGTCAAAATCTTGGAAAATAAAAGTGTACTGCTTAGATTTAAGACGCCCTACCCCTGCGACTGAATTACCTCGGCAACCGCCAGTAATACGTCCATTACGTGCCGTGGTAATAGAGCCATCTCCATAAGAAGCGACTAAAGTAATCACATCACTGGCAGGACGTCGTCCCCGTCTTGCTGTATTAGCATCAAACAAAATAGCTAGATTTTCGTCTTCTTCACTTCCCGCTAACACATTAATGGTGACCGTTTGAGGTGTTGGTGAAGACCAACTGACCAAATTACCATTAATATCTACCGCTGTTTGTGTAATATTAACTGTCGGTAAATCTAAAGGATCACCTTCATCAGAAAAGGTGGTGATCGGAATACCCGCTGGAAATGTTTTACTTGCTTGAATAATAAGGCTTAAGCCTGTTGCTGAAATATCGTTCATTGTTTGTTCCTTAAACTAAATTATGTGAGCCTTCAACTTTACGAACCCAATCGCCTTTACCGTAAATCAATACATATTTCATGGTGTATTCCGGTAAATTGCCTGGCCCTGTTTGTTCAACGATTTCAGCGTTGTACCAATAACCTTTGTTTTGTACATCGTGCCACGCTAAATCATCACCTGCCGCATCTGTAATTGCGATTTTTTGTACTTCTGTTAATGCTTTACCCGTTTGAATAGTGCCGTTATTTAATGCCTTTGTTACTGCCCCAGCAATGATCATCATCGCTCTTGCTTCACCATCTTTATTCGCAGGAATACCGCGCGTTGACAGTAATAAACTAAGCCACTGCTGTGCAATATACGCTTTTAGCCATTGCTCATTGGCATGTACGCTCATATCTACTGGATTAGCACCATTACCACATAAAAAACCACGTTGATAGAAACTGATCTCAGAGCCAGATACCGCCGTTTCACCATAATAGTTCACGCGCAATTTATCTAAGCGATCGGCCACCATATCTGTGGTAACTTGCGATGGGAATGTAATACCAAATTGTCGATACATGTAATTTGTGGTGGCATTAGTACGCTCAAAATCTGTTGCTGCCATAATCGCCATAGGCAACGCTTGCACAAAAAAGTTTTCCTCGGTTTTTAAATTCAACCCTGTCGATGCGGTATTCATTAATGCCTTGCTGTACATTTCAGCTTGTTGATCTGGCACCGATAAATAAAGTTGGTATTTGACATTTTCACCTGCTACGTATTCAGCCAGTTCCACACTTTGCTCAATAGATAGTTCGGTTAAAAATGTTGCACTACCAAATGAGTCAGAAATAGCTTCTGCAGCCATAAATGCTTCAAGGGCAGTCTGTGATGCATTACCCTCAGAAGTTTGTCCCTGACTTAACCCTAAGGCATCAGCAAGAGGTGAGTTGTTGACGCTAATCTGCGCTTTTTCTTGCACACCGCCGCTGATTAAGAAAGCACTATCCATAGCATTAAAAGTCACATAACAACTGGCAAATTGTGGCTCACTTTCAGCATTGAGTTTTGCTTGAATTACAGATGCAATATCACTATAGGACGTCACGTCTTGAAGAGAGAGCTTGCTGATTTTTTTAGTCACATCGCCAATCACCAGCGTTAACTCACCCTCTTCAATCAGCTTTAATTTATCCAGTGTGGCAACCGGTCCACCAAAGAGTGTTGGCGCTCGTCCCATTGGCTCATAAGAGGCAATTTGTAGCTCTTTAGGCTTGCTGACGGGAGCCGGACTCACATAACTAAAATATTGGCGGGCAAATTGCGCTTCTGGAGAATCAGCTCCCAGAAACGCATCAACTTGACCAGAAGTAAATTCGAGTACTTTCCCTGCTGGAATTTTAGGGTTTGTTGAAAAAATACGTGCGGTCAGTTTACGCATTGGTGCAGTAGAGGCACCAATCACCGCACTCGCAATATCAACATAGCGTGTTTGTTTAATAGACATATTTATCCTTAAATACGAGATAGATTAGATATAAGTAAATGTGTAGCTGCAGTGTTTAGAGATAATGAGCTGGGAAAAGTGACATTAAAATCAAATGAAGGATTATGTTCATAGCTATTTCCTTCATTAATTATTGGCGCACGCCTAATTTCTGTCGCACGTTGTATTCCTATTCCTTTTTTTCTCATTGATTCAATAAAAGGCAGCGAATGAATGATCATTCGCGTTGTTCTAATTAAATCACCTGCAGTAAAATCAGATTGTTTTTTAGTAAAGCTCTGAACTTGATAAGTTAACTCAACAAGTTGTTGTTCAGTGTGATTGGCATTATTACCTTGAACATCATAACTTCTTTTCTGCCAACCTTGGCTCACCTCCTTAATAGGAAAAAACATAATAATATTATTATCAGTGATTTCTTCCGGTTGATATCCTGTAATAACTTCAGCATTGATATCTGTTTTTATTAATTGTTTTATTAATTGCTCTCGAATAGCTTTATTAATATCATTATCATTCATTTCATCTCCTTTATTTTACACTCCTTTTTAATCACTTTAATTAATACACTCTTGGCGAATATAACCTTGTAGACCTAAGATGATGGACTCTGACTGAGCAATTCTTTCTCTGAGTATCCAATAATTTCGGATAGCGGCGTCAGTAGGTCTGGCGCGGGTTGCATCATCCACGCGGGGGGTGGAATTGGCGTCGTTTGTTGCACAACTGGCTCTGATGTACACCCGCTCAGGATCACGCTCAGCATAACTACGCAACCGGTTAATTTCGCTCTTGGCACTGGCTAACTCCTGTAAACGTTGAGTATCCATTTGATATAATTGCTTTATTCTTAATTGATAGTTTTTGTTTTCTACAATCTGTTGCGTCAGTGTTTCATTAATTTTCACATATTTTTGTTTTAATATTTTATTTCTATCAATAACCCAAAAAAGTCCAGCAATTAAACATAACATAATGATTATTATGATTTTTGTAAGATAGTTCATAATAACAACCAAGCATCTTCAAATACTTTTTTGGCATAGGGTTGATAACCCAGTTCAATATTAATAATGGCTATAGATAAAGATATACAAACTTTTTTTATTTGGGTATCAATAGGTTTATTACTTTCAATCCCTATTTCTTTTGATACGCGCTCAATATAACCCAATGTATTATTCTCATTAGGTGGTGCATAGCGATAAATAATAGATTTAATTGTATTTAAACCATATTTATTTTGATAGGTTTGAATTAATTTATAAATTGCTCTGATGCCATATTCTGGTGAAATAAATTGACAAAAATCTTTATCTGTTTGCGTGCTTGCTAATCCTTGCCATTTTGCACCATGGCGTATATTACCTGGGTTATTATTACGTTCACCCCGCGCTATTTTAGCCATTTTTAACTCCTATTTTTCCTGATAAGAAGTTTGCTTACAGGTTCAATGCCTACATAACCAATAAAGACACTGGCTAAGTAAGCAAATTGATGATTAATACTAAATAAAAGGAGAATATCTTTGATAAACCAAGCAAACATTGCACACATCAGTCCATCTAAAAAAGTTTTTTTCCATCCTCCTGCGTTATATAAACTTCGAAGAATAGCCATTCCCCCAGCGAGTAAGGCTGATATACCTTGCTCTTTCATTGAATAAAGAACAATGCATATTTGTTCCCATAGATCTGGATTTTCTTTCATTATTTCTTATGGCTTACCTCCAATCAGAGGAAATGTCATTAATAATATATTCATTCTTCATATCTAATTTTAATCACAAGGCTAATATGAATATATTGACGGTTTTATTTATCTAATAAATTAGATAAAAGCGTAGTATAAAAAATGCCATAACATAAACCTATTGGCAGTGAGATCGATTAACTCGCCAAGCTTATATAATGGTCAGTGTGATAGTGATAAATATTGAAAACAAAAAAGCCCCACTTCAAAAGTGAGGCTTCTTAGATTTTGCTGAGAGCTTGTTAGATACAAATCTCTCACTGTGGAGTTATAGTATGCTTATTTTTCCTTTAAGTCAACAATATTTTTTCATAAAAATAAATAAAAATAGAAAATTATTATTTTACAGTAACTTCTTGTAGAAATTTATCTGATAAAGACTCTTCTTTAAAGCATTCCGCCACTAAAAAATCAAATAGCGGTTTATAATGACTATAAGCAGCCGTTTTTGAAATACTCACCACATGTTGCAATTGTTGTAAGACTTCGCTGAATTTAAGGCGAGGATAACCGCGTCCAGCACATTGGCGACAAGGTTTAAATACGGCAACTCCTTGTAATTCAGTCTGTTTTTTATCAACAATTTTTCCACGTCCATGGCAACGGCATGCTAAACGAATTTCCGCTTTACCTTTGCATGTAGGGCAAATAACGCGTGTTACTTCCCTTACCTCTCGAAAAGAAGGTTTATTTGATGAGGTTGTTTTTAGATGAGGTTTGGCATTTTGAGTAACCTGCAGAGTTGTTTTTCGACCATGGCATTTGGTGGTAAAAACTTCAACTTCGATAAAGCCATCATCACAATCAGGACATGCTCTCTTGCTGGCTGCACTTCTGGCATAATCCTGAAAAGCATATTCAGCGATAATATGTAAAACTTTAGCTTTATCATGTTCAGCTAACTTATCAATCATCTTATATTGGTTAACTTGAGTTAATGCACATTGATACAGGCTTTCTATCGCTTCTTCGGGACGGTTAATGTGGTGCTTAGCTAAAAATAGCTCTATTCCCATTCGCCCTTTACGGGTCGCTAAGCTTATTGAAGCCATTACATCCGTAATGGATAATGAATCAACAGCTTTAGGCGTCCTAACATCACTTAATACAACACTTTTTGGAGAAAAATACTTAGGTAAGTCAGCTAATCTCATACAATATTCCCTTTGATTTACTGTCACGACTTATTTGCTTATCCATATCCCACAACAAGTTAGGGGCACTTACATGCCTGCTTAAATCACCATTAGCGTATTGATGCACTCAATGCTATTTTATACTCAACCTATCCGTTATGGTTAATTTAGTTAACAAATCATGTTTAACATACTTTTATTAACTGTTAGTTAATGCTAGTATGTAACTAAAGTCACGTCAAGCAAGATAGAAAAGGAAATTAACTAGTGGTTAAAAATGACTATAAGTTAGCATTCACAAAAAGACTACAAGAAGCCTGCTTAGACTCCGGGATTGCGGGTAGAGGGTTAGGTAAAAGAATTACAGAGGCATTGGCTAAACAAGGAATAAAAGTCAGTGCGCCCGCTGTCTGGAAATGGTTAAATGGTGAATCCGTTCCTGACTCAACGAATATTTTAGCCTTAAGTCAGTGGCTAGATGTTCGAGCTGAATGGTTAGAATATGGCAGAGGCGCCAAGAAAAATGATGGCATTTCAGTTAATGAAATAATACCTGTTAATGATTGGGATAATAGTACTCCTATAGAGCGAGATGAAGTGGAGATCCCATTTTATTCAACAATTGAATTGGCCGCAGGTTTTGGCAGTTGTACCACTGATAATCAAAAGGTGGAATTATTGAGATTCTCTCGTTCTACATTTAATCAATATGGTGTACAGCCAAGTGATGCTGTTGCTTTTAAAGTGCATGGCGACAGTATGTCACCGGTTATTCCTGACAGCTCTATTGTAACCATCAGTACAGGACATACTAAGATTATTGATGGTGGTATTTACGCTATTCAGCAAGGTGACTTGTTAAGAGTTAAAATCTTGCACCGCTTACCCAATAATAAAATCATTATTCGTAGCTATAATACGATTGATTATCCTGATGAAGAATCAACCTTAGAAGAAGTAAAAATCTTAGGGCGTGTTTTTAATTGGTCGGTGATGGGCTGGTGATCGCTTTAGGAAAAGTGAATGAAAAAGTGAATAGTGCTAACACTAGGCTTACTGATATTCACCGTTAAGCCTAATGTTAGCTTTTTTAAATACAATAGCTCACAAGATCAATAATCCTAGACCGCGTTTTACTTCATCAAGCTTTTGTTGAGTCACTTCTTTCGCTTTATCGCTCCCTTCTTTGATCACTTGTAATAAATAAGCTTTATCATTAATAAGTTGCGCTCTTTTTTCACGTATTGGTTGCAGAAGCTCTTGTAAGATATCATTAAGCATAGCTTTGCATTTCATATCACCAAGTCCTCCTCTTTGGTAATGAGCCTTCATTGCTGTCACCATGGCTTTATCTTGGCAAAAAGCATCTAAATAGGTGAACACCACATTACCTTCAATATGACCTGGTGATGCAACATCAATATGTTGCGGATCGGTATACATCGAATAAACCGCTTTTTTAATTTCATCTGCTGTGGATGATAAATTAATCGTATTACCTAAGGATTTAGACATTTTCCCACTACCATCTGTACCGGGTAAACGACCGACTTGCCCTACTACGACCTTACAACTTGTCAATACGGGTTGTCCTATTAAGCTATTTATTTTGGTGACGATTTCATTGGTTTGCTCAATCATAGGTAATTGATCTTCGCCTGCGGGCACAATATCTGCACTAAATGCAGTAATATCCGCCGCTTGACTGACAGGATAGGTTAAAAATCCCGCCGGCAATGAACGAGAAAGATTTTTTTGCAAAATCTCATGTTTTACTGTTGGATTACGCTCTAAGCGAGATACTGTGACAATATTTAAATACAGCATAGTCAGTTCTGATAAAGCCGGTAGTGCGGATTGTAAGCATAATGTGGAAAGTTTCGGATCAATACCAACAGCTAAATAATCAGCCACCACATCAAAAAGAAATTTACTGACCTTTTCAGGTGTTGAGCCATTATCGGTTAACCCTTGCATATCAGCCATTAAGATATATTGTGTCGCTTTCTTCTGAAATTCGACACGTTGCTGAAGAGAGCCAATATAATGACCAAGATGTAAAGGTCCAGTGATCCGATCCCCTGTTAAAACTATCGATTTATTTTCAGTGAGATATTTGTTCATTGCATTTCCTTAGTTGGGATAAATACCGCCAGAGAAATGCCATAAACAACATCACCGCGCTCTGGCGGCAATAGTGTTATTTATATAAATAAAAGATAAATAGGACTAGGTGCCGCTTAAATAAAGCGCCACCAATTTTGAATTGATCTTAATGAGCGAGGTCTTGTATTCACAATCTTTCCTTATTAACTTATTTAGTTGTATAGCAATTTTATCTATAAGTCAATCAAGGAAAATTATCCTAAGATCATCATTATCCCAACACGTGGAGATAAGAAAAAACCCGTTACCTCTTACGAGATAACGGGTTCTTATATGGTGCCGGCTACCGGAGTCGAACTGGTGACCTACTGATTACAAG
>NZ_KV791980.1:0-46814 GCF_001808035.1 Proteus sp. HMSC14B05
CCTGAAGGACGGGGTTTTACGGTGCTTTGGATAAGCTGATTTACAGCTGACCCTCTTTTTTGCGGATCAAATAACGATAAGGTGTTGCTTGCGTCTCTTGCTGTAATAGGTCATGTTCCATAAAACGACAAAAACCGGGAATATCACGCACTGTCGCCGGATCATCAGCAATCACCAACAGTGTTTCCCCCTGAGCCATATTTCTTATGGTTTTACGCACTAACATAACAGGCTCAGGACAACGTAGTCCTAAGGTATCTAATGTTTTTGTCGCATCATCAAATTGGGCATTCATTGTATTAACCATTTTTTCGCACTAACAGATAGCACTATTATATCTCGCTTTGCCTCGCACATCACGGCACATTCATCAACTTCACGTTGAGTTATCGCCGATCTTTGCTTTTGTTGCGCAACAAGAGTATGATGCGCATCCTCTCCTGATGAGAGAAAATCATACGTTTTATTGGGTTCCCTCACCCCAATCACTAAAAAGGTACAATTTATGTATAGGTTTACCTCCCGCCAAAAAGCGGCGGCGCTATTATGGCTTTCGTTATTTCATATATTGATAATTACTTCTAGTAACTATCTTGTTCAATTGCCTATTTCTATTTTTGGCTTCCATACCACATGGGGTGCATTTACTTTTCCATTTATTTTCTTAGCGACAGATTTAACTGTTCGTATCTATGGGGCCCCTCTGGCAAGACGCATTATTACTGCCGTTATGATACCGGCATTAGCTATTTCCTACCTAATATCAACACTCTTTTTCCAAGGAAGTTGGCAAGGTTTTGCCTCACTCAATGATTTTAATATCATGGTGGCAAGAATAGCGACAGCAAGCTTTATGGCGTATGTGTTAGGGCAAATTATGGATGTTTCTGTCTTTAATCGTTTAAGACAGCAACAAAAATGGTGGGTTGCACCAAGTGCAGCGATGTTTTTTGGTAATTTCTTAGATACTGTTGCCTTCTTTTTTATTGCCTTTTATCGCAGTACAGATGCGTTTATGGCGGCCAATTGGGTCGAAATAGCGCTCGTGGATTACACTTTTAAATTGACGATTTGTATGCTGTTTTTCTTACCGGCCTATGGCGTATTATTGAACTTTATTTTGCGCTATTTTTTTGCACAAGAAAATCAACAACAAAGCTATGCTCAAATCCGTCCTTAGCTGATTGACTCCCCCAATAAGGCTTTATTCTTTGCACAATAAAGCCTTAGCTTACTTTTACCAATACCTTGATCTACCGGCAATAAATACCATTATTTAGCATAATAAGTGAAGACACCGCACTACTATTGATGAATGATAAAGAGTAAGACTTTTATTGCCTAGCAATACAAAAATTAACCCGTTTCAATATAATATTTTTATTATCAATTAAACTATTAATAGTATTCTGGATCATCTCAGCTTTTTTCCATCTCGGTTAAGATGATATTCCCCGCCATAAAGATTTTTTACTCTTTTGAAGATAGTAGGAGTCTATTATGTTAAAAGTTATTCAATCCCCAGCGAAGTATATCCAAGGGCCTGATGCGTTATATCATATTGGGAAATATACAAAACCTTTGGGTGAGAGAGCATTGATTATCGCTGATAAGTTTGTCATGGATCTGGCTGGCAGCATCGTCAAAGACAGCATGACACAGTATGAAGTCAATGGACACTTTGAACAGTTTCACGGTGAATGTACACATAAAGAGATTGACCGCTTAGTTGAGATAGCCAAACAACAAGCCGCTCTTGTTATCATTGGTGTTGGGGGAGGAAAAACCCTTGATACCGCCAAAGCCGTCGCCTATAAATGCCAGTTACCTGTGGTGATCTCTCCGACTATCGCATCAACCGATGCTCCTACTAGCGCACTTTCTGTTATTTATACAGAATTAGGCGCATTTGATAGCTATCTTTTCTACCCGAAAAATCCTGATATCGTTGTTATGGATACCAATGTGATTGCTTCAGCACCACCACGTTTATTAGTGGCAGGGATGGGAGATGCCTTAGCGACCTATTTTGAAGCAAGAGCCTGTAGTCGAGCACAAAAGCAAACAATGGCTGGAGGTAAAACCACCCTTGCAGCACTGGCATTAGCAGAGCTTTGTTATCACACCCTACTTGAAGATGGCTATAAAGCCAAACTGGCCGTCAGCCGTAGTGTGTGTACTACTGCGGTTGAAAATATTATCGAAGCAAATACCTTTTTAAGCGGTATTGGTTTTGAAAGTGCCGGATTAGCCGCCGCACATGCAATACATAATGGTTTCACTGCATTAGAAGAGTGCCATGCAATGTATCACGGTGAAAAAGTCGCCTTTGGTACTCTAGTTCAACTAGTGCTAGAAAATAGCCCGTTAGAAGAGATCGAAGAAGTACTCGATTTCTGTGTTCAAGTTGGCTTACCTGTTACCTTAGAAGAATTAGGCGTACATGCTACAGGTGATGAATTAAATGAAAAAATCATGGCTGTCGCAGAATTAAGCTGTGCAGAAGGTGAAACAATTTACAATATGCCATTTGATGTTGATTCCGATAAAGTGTTTGCGGCGATTATGGCAGCAGACCAATTAGGGCGTGAGTGGTTATATTAAGGATTAATATTAATGGCGCCAACAGGGTGCTCTGTACCCTGTTGACTCACGATGTGATGTAAAGTAATAAAAAAGGGAATAAAAGGTCGACTTTTATTCCCAAATTGCTTGTTATTGTGATCAGTGACTACGTTATTGTTATCTGATTAATTTTTTCTACAATGCCCGAGCTAATAAGCTAATTGGGTGTTCACATTTTTTGGTTGTTGACATTTCTATTTGCCATTTACAGGTTTCGCAATCTGTAATGACTAAATCACAACCACTCTCTTCAATTTGACGGAATAATCCCGCCCCAATGCCTTGCGCAACATCGTAGTTTTCCGATTTAAAACCATAAGTACCGGCAATACCACAACATTGTGAATCTAATACAATCACTTCTACCCCAGGAATACGTTTGATTAAATCAATGGAGTAAGCCGCCCACCCCATTTTTTCCATATGGCAAGGGGTATGATAAACCACTTTTAATGGGGTATGTTTTAATGGTAATTCACGCCCTTCTTCCAATAACCGATAAATATAACGTGTTGCTAATTCTATATTTTCTCGTACTTTTGAAGTATCAATATCTAGAATATGTTCATATTCATCACGAATAGTGAAAGTACAAGTAGAAGATGTAGCAACAACCGGAATATTGTTCTCCACAATTTTTTCTGTCAGAGATTCAAGGTTTACGGTGGCTTGTTTTTTCGCTTGTTTCACAAAGCCGTTGGCAATTAATGCAACACCACAACATTTTTCACGTTTTAATAGTTGAACACCAATATCCATTTTATTGAATACTTTAACTAAATCTTTCCCTAATTGAGGGTGATTGTAGTTAGCATAGCAACCGTGGAAAAACGCAACCTGATCTTTAAAGCGTGCTTGCTCTTCAACCTGTTTTTTCATCCATGTTCTAAATGTACCAAAAGAGTATTTGGGTAATTCACGACGATGGTCGATTTTAAGCGCTTTATCCAAGATTTTACGTACTGGTTTTAATCCGGTAATAGTGTTAACAATCGGCGCCATTGGCGTAGAGAGCGTTCCCATTAAATCAGTATGACTTAAAATAGCATCACGAATTTTAGGTGTTTTAGGATTGTAGTTAAGTTTAGCACGGGAAATGATATCCCCTATTTTTACATCTGAAGGACATGCCACTTCACAACGTTTACAGTTAGTACAGTATTTCAGTGCTTCATCATAAAGCATGGGATCTTTTAAGCGTAAACGCTCACCATCAGGGCCAGCTTGTTTAGGTCCAGGATAGAGTGGATTGACCTTTGCCACAGGACAATAGGTTGTACAAACTGTACATTTAATACAACTTTCAAAACTGGTATCTTGTAAACTCATAGTATTGCCTCCACAGCCGCAGATGTGGTGTGCTGCGATTTATCACTCTGTAATATTTGTTGAGCTGCATAGAGTGCACTTATCATGGAGACACCTGCACCACAGCCTTCGTTTAGAGGATCAAAACCACCTAAAAGCGCCCCCACCGCATAGACATTGTCTAACGCTTCACCATATTTTAACGGTCTTAATTGACTATCTGTATTAACACCAAATCGCATATAAGGCTGTTTGGCAAACACATTGACTTGTGTCCACTCATTACGCGGTAAACTTTCTAATAAATCTAATTCCATTAATGGCTCGTAAATACGATCAAATTCCGCAATTAAGCCATTATTGAAAAAACTGCCTGTGGCTAATACGACATGCTCGCTACGGATAGGGATATCAGTATGATTACGGGTATGAATACCGACAACCTTATTACCGACTAAATCGGCTTCTTCTGCGCGATCACCCGGCATGATCAAACCACCCGCTTGTTGAAAACGCAGTTTTAGTGCCTGATGTAGGCGAATACCTAATAATGAAGGCGGTAATGTCGGTAATAGACAAATGGGTTTACCCACACACTCTTGTAATAAATTAACTGGCGCTTCTTCATCTAGCCCGATACATGCAGGTAGTACAATCGCCTCAACACTATTATCTATGTGTTTAATTAATTCTTCTGCTAATGCTTGCGTGTTTTCAGGCTTATCTAAATAGCGCGCAATATTAATTGCTCTAAATTCACTTGAATTATCACGTAGTCTATCCAATAAAGGTAAATGAATGTGATAAGGAATGGCCTCAATACCTTGTTCATTTAAAGTACTACTTGCAAACTGAGGTTGAAAATCCAAGAATCCCTCAATCCCCACCACCGCTATTTTTTTCCATGGGAATGGTTGATTAACGCTATAAGTCGGCACGCGCTGTGGGCTCATCCAACTCATGCGAGAACGTCCAACCGGGGTAATACGGTAATGGTTTTCATCACCGTTACCTTTATAGTCTAAATTTCTCGTTGTTGATAACAGCGTTTGCGCTTGCTCTATCAATTGAGTGACATTTGCTTCACCAATACGACTATATGGGTGCTCTGGTGCTTGTTGTGCCAGTGTTGATAACGCTTGTTTCGGATGAGAAACTGGCGTGCCATCAGGAAGATGCGTTAATAAATCCAGTGATCCAGATGAAAAATGTAACGCACTTTGTCCATTACTGATAATGGCGCAAGATTTGCCCGCTTCAGCAAGGCGGATCCCCGCAGTCAGTCCCGCTAATCCGCTTCCTATAATGATAACGTCAAATTTCATCATCGGCCTCCACTGAAGCTGTTTTATCAATCATATCGGCATCTAAGCCACATAAACCTTGGTACACCCAACTGGTAAACTCACTTTCACGTAACGCATTACCCCATGCGATAGGACGAATACCTTTCCAACGTTCATTTAGAAAATGAGCAAGTTGTTGTTCGGAGCCATGAGGCGTTGTGACTTGTAAACGATTTAATAATCCTGCTGCGCGACAAGCACATAACTCACCTTGGCAAGTTCCCATTCCCACACGAGTACGACGGCGTAAATCAAGCAAATTATTCACGGTTAAAGAATTCACTGCATAACGAACTTCACCGGCCGTGACCGCTTCACATTCACACACTAAGCTTTTATCAATACGCTCATTACTCAATAGTTTATTGGCTAAATCGCCATGACGATAAACCGCTGAGCCTCGAATTGGCGCCGGTAACGACACCACACTACGCAATGCTTGCTCTGCCGATTGGCGAGAGCCAGGCAATGGCTCTTCAGCCGTGGTACATTTTGCTGAAATATTTAATTTCTCACAGATCTTGTTTGTGGCCCATTCAGCCATTAATCGGTAAGTCATTAATTTACCACCGGTTATGGTGATAAAGCCCTCGAGTCCATCCCGTTGTGCGTGGTCAAGTAATACAATACCGCGGCTTACATTACGGCCAGAAGGATCATCGTCGCTGGCCACTAAAGGACGTACACCGGCATAAGCACGTAAAATACGGGTTTGAGCCAGTTTAGGTGCCAGCATTGAACCTTCACGGATCAGGATATCAACCTCTTCAGGGGTGACATACATATTGTCGATTTCATCATAAGGAACGCGAGTTGAGGTGGTTCCTATTAATGAGATGGTATCGCCAGGCACTAAAATATCGGCATCCGCAGGCTTACGACAGCGGTTGATCACCATATTATTGATACGGTGTCCTAAAATCAGTAATGCCCCTTTTGCTGGGAACATGCGGACTTTTAAATCACCATATTCTGCAATTTTTTGTCCCCATATTCCTCCGGCATTGGCCACTATTTGTGCGCGGATCTCATACATATTTTTAGATTGATGATCATAAACACGTACACCTTTCACACGGTCGCCTTCACGGATCAAGCCCATCACTTCATGATAAGTGAGTACTTGCGCGCCATGTTCACGTGCATCTAACATATTGGCCGCCGTTAAGCGGAAAGGATCAACCGTACCATCAGGTACTTTAACCGCACCAATAAGATTAGGATTCACCGAAGGCTCTAAGCGAATAGCTTCTTCAGGTGAAATGGCTTGAGCATCAATACCTGCCGCTTGGCAAGATTGAATAAAGGTTTGTTGGAATTCTAACGAATCTTCAGGGAGAGTAATAAAAAGGCCATCCGTTTTTTCAACACAATGACGAGCGACCCGTTTTAAGATCATGTTTTCTTCTATACACTCACGCGCTGATTCCGGATCGGTCACTGCATAGCGTGCGCCACTATGTAATAAACCATGGTTTCGACCGGTTGCACCGGTTGCGATATCGTGTCTTTCCAGTAGGATACAGCGTAATCCACGACGAGCACAGTCTCTTGCCATGCCTGCCCCCGTAGCTCCACCGCCGATAATAATGACATCTGTTTCTGTCACTGGTGAACCGCTCATCATAGAGATGCCCTCTCACATTACATTCAGCAAACGCTTAATTATTCTTTAACGTTAATTATAGTGTATAAGATACACAAAAAATGTGGTTAATGTTTGATAATGAGCAAAAACGAAAGAGAAACGCTCATGAGTGAAAAATTAAAACGACATATGTGATACTAATCACAAATTATTTACCAGAAAGTGTTTCATAAAGTTAACATATCACTCAAAATTACACATCTTGAAAAATTATTCGACAACTGAGTATTACTTCACAGTAAATTTGCTTCAACAAGTTTACTATTACGTTCGTTAAAGAAAATTTTTTGATTACTTTGTTGTTCGTTTTGTCATTGTTTAATATCAACATATTAAAATAAAAGCCATCGGAGGCTAATATGTTAAGTCTGTTTAGACCTGCGCCACATAAAGCGCGTCTGCCAAAGGAACAGATAGATCCTGTCTATCGCCGTTTACGTTGGCAAATCTTTATGGGGATTTTCTTTGGTTACGCTGCTTATTATTTAGTAAGGAAAAACTTCGCTTTAGCAATGCCTTACCTCGTTGAAGAGGGATTCTCTAAAGGGGATCTGGGTTTTGCTTTATCAGGGATCTCGATTGCTTACGGTTTCTCTAAGTTTATCATGGGGTCATTCTCTGACCGTGCTAACCCGCGTTACTTCTTACCCGCAGGTCTTATTCTTGCATCCATTGTGATGTTAATTATGGGCTTTGTGCCATGGGCAACTTCGAGCATTATGATCATGTTCGTGCTGTTGTTCCTGTGTGGTTGGTTCCAAGGTATGGGTTGGCCTCCTTGTGGACGTACCATGGTTCACTGGTGGTCACAAAAAGAGCGTGGCGGTATCGTCTCTATTTGGAACTGTGCTCATAACGTCGGTGGTGGTTTACCGCCATTGCTGTTCCTGTTAGGTATGGCATGGTTTAACGACTGGAAAGCAGCATTATATATGCCAGCATTCGCGGCTATTTTAGTAGCGATGATTGCGTTTGCATTAATGCGCGATACACCACAATCTTGTGGTCTACCTCCTATCGAAGAATATAAAAACGATTATCCACCTGATTATAAAGAAACAGACGAACAAGAACTGACAGCAAAAGAAATCTTTATGAAGTATGTTTTCCCTAACAAACTTCTGTGGATGATTGCAATTGCTAACGTATTTGTTTACTTACTTCGTTACGGCGTATTGGACTGGTCTCCAACTTATCTTCGCGAAGTCAAAGATTTCGCCATGGATAAATCCTCATGGGCATACTTCTTATATGAATACGCAGGTATTCCAGGCACACTGCTGTGTGGTTGGATGTCAGATAAAGTGTTCAAAGGTAACCGTGGTGCAACTGGGGTATTCTTTATGACCTTAGTAACCATTGCCACTATCGTATTCTGGATGAACCCAGCAGGTAACCCGAATATTGATATGGCATGTATGTTAATCATTGGTTTCTTAATCTACGGTCCTGTTATGCTAATTGGTCTGCACGCCCTTGAATTAGCGCCGAAAAAAGCTGCGGGTACCGCAGCAGGCTTCACCGGTCTATTCGGTTACTTAGGGGGTTCTGTTGCGGCAAGTGCTATCGTAGGTTATACCGTTGACTACTTCGGTTGGGACGGTGGCTTTATGGTCATGATCGGCGGTAGTGTATTATCTGTTGTGTTATTACTTATCGTGATGATAAATGAAACCAAACACAAACGTGAAATGTCACAGAAGTATGAATAATCATTAACTGATTATTTATGAAATTGATTAAATCTCATCTCTAAAAATCAAGCCACATCAACTTTCTGATGTGGCTTTTTTATTGCCAACTGTACATAGCTTTATTGTACGAAAATGAAAATGGAGCAACTTTATGAGTACACCTTTCAAACTGAAACCGTTAGTGGCGGGCGTTCTTTTAACTCTATCTTTAAGTACAATCGCACAAGCAGCAAGCGATAAAGTAGTGATTGCCCATCGTGGTGCCAGCGGTTATTTACCTGAACACACCTTACCTGCCAAAGCACTCGCCTATGCACAAGGTGCCGATTATCTAGAACAAGATCTGGTGATGACAAAAGATAACCAACTGGTTGTCTTGCATGATCACTATCTCGATCGTGTCACCGATGTTGCTGAACGCTATCCAGACAGAGCAAGAAAAGATGGCCGTTACTATGCTATCGATTTTACTCTTGATGAGATCAAAGGACTGAAATTTACCGAAGGTTTCGATATTGTTGACGGTAAAAAAGTCCAAAGTTATCCAAATCGTTTCCCAATGGGAAAATCCGATTTTCGAATCCACACTTTCCAAGAAGAAATTGAGTTTATCCAAGGCTTAAACAAATCAACAGGACAAGATATTGGTATTTATCCTGAGATCAAAGCACCTTGGTTTCATGAACAAGAAGGGAAAGACATTACTAAAAAAGTTCTCGAAGTCTTAAAACAGTATGGCTATACCCAAAAGAGCGATAATGTTTATCTACAATCCTTTGATCCTAACGATCTAAAACGCATTAAAACAGAATTGATGCCACAAATGGGGATGGATTTAAAACTGGTTCAGTTAATCGCTTATACCGATTGGAATGAGACATATGAAAAACAACCAGATGGCACATGGACAAACTACAGTTATGACTGGATGTTTAAACCTGGCGCCATGAAAGAAATTGCGACTTATGCTGATGGCATTGGCCCTGATTATCATATGTTAGTAGAAGAAGACTCGACACCAGATAAAATCACCTTAACCGGTATGGCCGCCGATGCTCATGCCAACAAGTTAACCATTCATCCATTTACGGTACGAGTGGATAAACTACCTAAATATGCCAAAGATGGCGATCAGCTTTATGACATTATTTATAACCAAGCGGGTGCCGAAGGGGTATTTACTGATTTCCCTGATTTAGGGGTTAAGTTCTTACAAAAACAAGCTAAATAACCTTTATTTCTGTTATCCTGCTCTTATCAATAAAGGGCAGGATAATTTCCCTTGAGTTGCTCTGCTACTCTCACCGTGTCTCATAGTGAAAATCGCTCCGATTATCCATACGCTTTACTCGTTTGTTATCACAGTATATTGTGTTTTAGGCTAATTTTATGCTCGTTTAAATGCTCGTTTACCAATTTTTCGTATTTTTCCATATTATTCATATTAAAAAAGAGAGCCTAAACTCTCTTTTTAATCTGATTAGCAAATAAATTATGCTCTATAAACAGGGAAAGCAATCACATCACTAATGCGCTCAACACCGAGTGCGAGCATAATCAGGCGATCAACGCCTAAAGCAACCCCTGAACATTCAGGTAATCCAGCTTCAAGCGCAGCTAAAAAACGCTCATCAATAGGTTGTTCAGGTAATCCCATGGCAACACGTTGACGATTATCACGTTCAAAACGAAGACGTTGCTCTTTAGCATCCGTTAATTCACGAAAACCATTTGCTAACTCAACACCTTTAAAATAGACCTCAAATCGCTCTGCAACACGATGATCTTCTGAGCTAATTTCAGCAAGGGAAGCTTGTGAAGCAGGAAAATGATAGATAAAGGTTGGTTTTTCAAGACCAATATGAGGCTCTACACCTGACACAAAAAGTAATTGCAGTAGCGTATCTCTATTTTCTTCTGTGTCAGCAATATTTGATAAATCAAGCTTTGCCGCAACCTCACGTAACTTTTCTTTATCTGCAGATAAAGGGTCGATATCGAGATAGCGCAAAAAGGCTTGTTGATATGAGAGCGATTCAGACGCTTCACAATCAAGCACTTCTTGTAATAAATCATCGACTTCATTCATCAACCGGTACATATCAAAACAAGGTCGATACCATTCAAGCATCGTAAATTCCGGATTATGATATCTACCGGCTTCCTCGTTACGGAAGCAACGCCCCATTTGATAAATTGGCCCACTGTTCGCCGCTAATAGACGCTTCATATGGTATTCAGGACTGGTCATTAAATATAACTTTAGCCCTTGAGAAGCACCAGGCCCCACAAATTGGGTTTCAAATGGGCATAGATGAATATCGGTAACGGTAGCCTGACTCATCATCGGTGTTTCAACTTCTAAAACACCACGATCAGCGAAAAAACGCCTAATATTACTGACAATTTTCGCCTTTTTCAGTAAGTTGGCGATTGAGGCGCTTGGCTGCCAATCCGCGATTTCACTCATGAACGAAAAACTCCAACAGAAAACAAAGCGTGCAGTTTACTCGCATCCTCTTCAACAGACAAATTTCTTCCAGAAAAGATGTACCATATTTTCATTCCCACCAATTATATTGATTAAATATCGACAAACATATAAATACAATCAATACAATTCTACAAATCATCTACTTTTTTGCGTTTTTTCGTCACTAGCAATAGCACGTCTATCCCAAGACAATAACGATAACAACTTTTTATGCCACTAATAGCGCAGCGGTGTATCAAAAATAAAAATTAGAATAATTCTCTTTCTCAATTAAGTTCAACAATAAACTCATATTTTTCTTATATAAAATAAGTCTATTTTTTATCAATTTTAAGCACTATTTAATATTTAGCGCCGTTAAGTTTGATGGCTATTATAATCTTTAAGAGATTTTATTAATATTTTATTAACAATTAATAAGACAAATCGATTTGTTTTAGATAAATAGTAAAAGTTTATTTTAACTATTTGTTTATATTTTTATTAAATTATATTAAAACAGCTTAAAGATAATTTATTTTACCTTAAAAATCAGTCAATAACAAAAAACCATTGTTCTTTGTAATTCAAATTATCTATACTTTAAAAACGAATTATTCATTGCTAACTTTATTTTTATTTTAGAATTAAATATTTTATTTTATGCTCAAGTTTATCTGGTTAATTATTAGTAAAACCGAGAATTCTTGGTGTAGATCACACTTTTTTTGTGAAATACGGGAAAACCATCATTCATATCAAATTTCCGTACCTTACATTTCGTTATACTAAAATTACAGTCAATGATAATAACGATGTTATCAAGCGTAGTCACAAGGCAGTGAAACATTTTCGTTACGGATAGCTTAAAAAAATAGCATTACTAAATTAATAATGTCAGTGAATTGAATTCTAGACAATTATTCCAATTTTCACTTGAACAATGGAGAAGCGCAGTGCAAACCTTTAATGCCGATATAGCGATAATCGGAGCCGGGGGCGCAGGCTTACGAGCAGCAATTGCTGCAGCGGAAGCAAATCCTCAACTGAAAATTGCTCTGATCTCAAAAGTTTACCCTATGCGTAGCCACACTGTGGCAGCAGAAGGCGGATCAGCAGCAGTGACTCAGGCTCACGACTCCTACGACTTTCACTTCAATGATACCGTTTCTGGCGGTGACTGGTTGTGTGAGCAGGATGTCGTTGATTACTTCGTTGAGCATTGTCCAACAGAGATGACTCAACTAGAACTCTGGGGCTGTCCTTGGAGCCGTAAAGAAGACGGGTCAGTCAACGTCCGACGTTTTGGTGGGATGAAAATCGAACGGACTTGGTTCGCCGCCGATAAAACCGGCTTCCACATGTTACACACCCTGTTCCAAACCTCTTTAAAATACCCACAAATTCAACGTTTCGATGAACATTTCGTTCTCGATATCCTTGTTGATGAAGGCCACGCTCGTGGTGTTGTTGCTATTAATATGATGGAAGGGACGAAAGTTCAAATTCGTGCTAATGCTGTCATTATGGCAACAGGTGGCGCAGGTCGCGTTTATCGCTTTAATACTAATGGCGGTATCGTTACAGGTGATGGTATGGGGATAGCCTTACGTCATGGCGTGCCACTGCGTGATATGGAATTTGTGCAATATCACCCAACTGGTTTACCGGGCTCAGGTATTCTGATGACCGAAGGTTGCCGTGGTGAAGGGGGTATTCTTGTCAATAAAGATGGTTACCGTTATCTACAAGATTATGGCCTAGGACCAGAAACACCATTAGGTAAACCCGAAAATAAATATATGGAATTAGGTCCTCGCGATAAAGTTTCTCAAGCATTCTGGCATGAGTGGCGCGCGGGTCGTACCATTAAAACTCACCGTGGTGATGTCGTGCATCTTGATTTACGTCATCTGGGTGCGAAAAAACTTCATGAACGTTTACCATTCATTTGTGAACTGGCAAAAGCGTATGTGGGTGTTGATCCAGTTAATGAACCTATTCCAGTTCGTCCAACTGCACACTACACCATGGGTGGTATCGAGACTAATCAGCGCACAGAAACACGTATTAAAGGTCTGTTTGCGGTGGGTGAGTGTTCATCTGTCGGCTTACATGGCGCTAACCGTTTAGGTTCTAACTCACTGGCTGAACTTGTAGTATTTGGCCGTCTTGCTGGGGAAGAAGCCGTTCGTCGTGCCCAAGAAGCAACCCCTGCTAACGCATCAGCATTAGATGCACAAACTCGTGACATCGAAGACAATCTGAAAAAACTGATGAACCAAAAAGGTTCTGAAAATTGGGCTCAGATCCGCGATGAAATGGGTGAAGCCATGGAAGAAGGTTGCGGTATCTATCGTACACCTGAATTAATGCAAAAAACCATTGATAAACTGACTGAACTAAAAGAACGTTTTAAACACGTAGAAATTAAAGATACCAGTAGCGTCTTTAATACTGATTTACTGTATAAAATTGAGCTTGGCTTTGGTTTAGATGTCGCTGAATGTATGGCGCATTCTGCAATCAATCGTAAAGAGTCTCGTGGTGCACACCAACGTCTCGACGAAGGTTGTACTGAGCGTGATGACGTGAACTTCCTTAAACACACCCTGGCATTCTATAACCCAGAAGGTGCACCGCGTTTAGAATATAGCGATGTGAAGATCACCAAATCTGCTCCTGCTAAACGTGTCTATGGTGGTGAAGCGACTGCACAAGACAAGCAGAATAAGGAGAAAGCGAATGGCTGATGACATGAAGCACGTTAAGATGGAAGTCATGCGCTATAACCCCGAAACGGATGATGCGCCTCATTTCGTCACTTATGATGTGCCTTACGATGAGCAAACCTCATTATTGGATGCATTGGGTTATATTAAAGATAACTTAGCGCCAGATCTGTCTTACCGTTGGTCTTGCCGTATGGCGATTTGTGGCTCTTGCGGCATGATGGTTAACCGAGTCCCAAAACTGGCTTGTAAAACCTTTATGCGTGATTACCCAAATGGGGTGAGAATCGAAGCGTTAGGTAACTTCCCTGTCGAGCGCGACCTTGTCGTCGATATGACTCACTTTATTGAAAGCTTAGAAGCGATTAAACCTTACATTTTAGGAAATGATCGCAAGCCTTCAGAAGGTCCAAATAAACAGACTCCTGCTCAAATGGCGAAATACCACCAATTCTCTGGTTGTATCAACTGTGGTTTATGCTATGCAGCATGTCCTCAGTTTGGTTTAAATCCTGAGTTTATTGGTCCTGCAGCGATTACGTTAGCACAACGTTACAATACCGATAGCCGTGACCACGGGGCTAAAGAGCGTATGCCTCAATTAAATGGTGAAAATGGCGTCTGGTCTTGTACTTTCGTGGGCTACTGCTCTGAAGTCTGTCCAAAACATGTGGATCCTGCTGCGGCTATTCAGCAGGGTAAAGCAGCCAGTGCGCAAGACTTTGTCATTGCCATGCTGAAACCACGTTAAGGAGGAAACAAGACATGACAACAAAACGTAAGCCTTATGTTCGTGGTATGCAGCCAAACTGGTGGACGAAACTCGGTTTCTATCGTTTCTACATCACCCGTGAAGGAACTTGTCTACCACAACTTTGGTTCAGTCTGGTTGTACTGTTCGGTGTATTTGCACTGAAAAATGGACCAGAAAGTTGGGCGGGATTCGTTGGATTCCTAAGTAACCCAATAGTGATGCTGATTAATATTGTGACCCTTATCGCAACGGTATTCCATACGGCCACTTGGTTTAAGCTTGCACCGAAAGCCGTTAATATCGTCGTTAAAGATGAAAAATTACCACAAGAGCCTATCGTTCGTGGTTTATGGGGTCTAACCATCGTCGTGACTGTCGTTATTCTGGCAGTGGCGCTAATTGTTTAACCCAGGAGGAAATAATGAATCAGAATCAACTTCCTAAGCGCTCTGATGAACCTATTTTCTGGGGATTATTTGGTGCAGGTGGTATGTGGAGTGCGATTGTCTCTCCAGCAATTATTATCCTGCTCGGTATTCTAATCCCGATGGGTATTGCGCCAGAAGCATTTACTTACGATCGTATCATGGCATTTAGCCAAGGTTTTATTGGTCGTATTTTCTTACTACTAATGATTATTCTGCCAGTTTGGTGTGCATTACACCGTATTCACCATACGTTGCACGATTTTAAAGTGCATGTACCTGCTAGTAATTGGGTATTTTATGGTGCTGCAGCAATTATTAGTGTTATCGCAATTATTGGTGTTTTTACACTATAATCGCTTGATAAATAAAATTAAAGCCACTCATTGAGTGGCTTTTTTTATCGCTAAACTGTGTGAATATTACTGACAATTAACTCGCCAATTTCAAACCAATAATACCGAAAACAATCATCGCTAAACTCAATAAACGATAAATATTGGCGGATTCACCAAAAACGATAATACCAAAGATAGCCGTACCAACGGCACCAATACCGGTCCAAATGGCGTAAGCCGTACCCGCAGGTAAGCCTTTCATCGCATACGATAACATCCCCATACTCACGATCATCGCACTGATCGTAATAATACTTGGTGTTAAACGGGTAAAACCATGAGTGTATTTAAGACCAACCGCCCACACAATTTCTAATAGGCCAGCGACAAAGAGAATTATCCAAGACATAAACTACCCCTATTGATAATTGGGGTCGTCCCCTGAATATACAGATTAAAAAGCTGGGTCGTCCCAGCCTTTGAAAAGTGAAAATAGAGTATAAGAAAAAGTCAGCAACCATGCAAATAGTATTAAATTTGCTCAAGCACGTTTAGCTGTACTTTCCTCACCATAGAGAAAAGCACTCACATCATCTTCGACTTCCCCCATCGCCATCAATGCGTTAAGAGTTTCTTGTGCTTCTTGTTCGTTAACGATACTCATGGCAAAACCTACATGCACTAATACCCACTTGCCAATCATCGTATCAGGCTCGCCTTCACAAACTAATGCGATATTCACTTCACGCTTAACACCACAAACATCGACCAATGCATTTTCAGTGATGGTTTTTCCCACTTCAACAACTTGACCTGGAATACCAAGGCACATAACAACCCCTATTCGATCTCTATTTGTTTTATGCGCATTGCATCGTCATTCTCAACCCGCAAATTTTGACTACCACAAGCAGGACAACCTGCATTAAAAGTCGAAACAGTCACCACTTGATGGCAATCCCAACACCATGCTTTAGCTGGGATAACCTCAATATGTAGCTGGCAACCTTGTGCGATAGTATCTCGACAAACAATATCAAAGCAAAACTCAAGTGCAGAGACTTCAACACAAGATAGTGCGCTGATCTCCATCCAAACGCTTTTTACTTTTTGCGCATTATTTAATTTAGCTTGTGAGTCAATTATCTCAAATGCGCTCTGGCAAAGCGTGATTTCATGCATGTCTATACCTTACTTGAAGCAGGATAAATAATAGCAACTATAGTATCAGGACATAGTTGCTTTATTCTTGATCTTAGAACAATAAATCAGCGCCTGTTTCAAAAGCCGCTTTACGACGACGCTCTTTAACCATATCTTCAAGTGCATCTCTATCAATACAGACTAATGCCTGCGTTGGGCAGACCTCAACACAAGCAGGACCTTCAGCACGGTGATGACATAAATCACATTTATTGGCTTCAGCTTTAAATGCTTCAATCGTATTGAGAGCGGTTAATTTACGCATAACTGGACGAGAAACCACTTCCATAGTGCCATAAGGACAAGCCAAGACACAGGTTTTACAACCAATGCATTTATCCTGATCGACATAGTAATAATCTTTATTATGAATAATGGCACCATTAGGACAGACATTGGCACAAGGAGCATCTTCACATTGATGGCAGACAACTGCGGTACTAATTGAAAAGCCTTTCACCACATGAATGCGTGGTTGGAAATTTTGCTCACTAATTTGGTCGATTGCTAAATTATCTTGGGAAGCTTGCTGATGTGAAACAACACATGCTACTTCACAGGTATGGCAACCAATACACTTTTTAGGGTCTGCAATGATGAAACGGTTCATCATATTCTCCTGCTGTTTGTTATATATAGCCGTTATATTGGCGATAAACGCAATTAATTATCTAATTTAGAATAACAATTAGGTATCTATATATTAGATATAGCATGGTTCATGCCAATCTATTTTTAAATTAACTAATCCTTATTTTTCAATTAACTAATTTGCAAATAAAAATGATTATTAATTAGGAAAATTATATTTCGTCAATTTATTCGACATTTTTGACGATCTAATCAATCAATATATAAATAAATATATATCGATTTGTTAAATTTATATTTTTTACTTTCCCGTTAAATAAGAAAATAGCGGTTTGGATCAAAAATGACTCAGTCATTGATATAAATTTATAATAAAGCGATTACAATATAGTTAATTTTTTAGGGCAATCGGTGGTGTCATGAAATTAAGCAGTAACAATGCTGAAACTATGGAGAGCCTTCGCAGTGAGCGGAATCAATATCGTATACTTGTCGATATTACAAATTCTGTATTAGCGCATCTAGACATGGATGGCCTCATTTCTGAAGTATCTAAAGAAATACATCGTTTTTTCGGACTTAATCATATTAGTCTGATGTTATGTCGTACTTCATCACAAAATAGTCATGAAGGTATTCTTTATTCTAGTCGTTATCAGACAGGAAAATCTGTCATTCGTCAACAACGTAAGTTCAGTAGCGCCAATAACAAAGCCGAAGAAATTATTCATCAAAACAAACCCGTTTTAATCGATATCAATAAAGAAGATCAAGACGATGTTTTGATTAAACGTCTCGTAAAACAAAATATGCAGACGGCTTTGTTATTGCCACTGGCTTTTAACCGTAAACCGCTAGGTTTATTAATCCTAGCGCATGAAATAAGTAGTGTTTTTACTGAAGAAACTTGTCAATTATTGCAACAAATTGCCGCGCGCATCGGGATTGCAATTGAAAATGCCGCCGCTTATGAAGAGATAACTCACCTTAAAGATAGCCTTAAGAACGAAAATATTTGGCTTAATGAACAAATAAATAGAAATGGTAGTTTTAGCGAGATTATTTATCAAAGCGATGCCATGCATAATGTACTAGAACAAATTGAGTTAGTCGCTCAAAGTGACAGTACTGTACTTATCTTAGGCGAAACAGGTACTGGTAAAGAGTTAATTGCACGAGCGATCCATCGTTTAAGTCATCGTAAAAATAAGACGATGATAAAAATGAATTGTGCAGCAGTACCTTCCGGTCTGTTAGAAAGTGATCTTTTTGGACATGATAAAGGCGCTTTTACGGGTGCAACACATGCCCATGTGGGTCGATTTGAAATGGCAGATAAAAGTACGCTTTTTCTCGATGAAATTGGCGATATGCCCATTGAATTACAGCCAAAACTATTACGGGTTCTCCAAGAGCGTGAAATTGAAAGATTAGGTGGTAATAAAGTTATTCCTGTAGATGTACGCTTAATTGCAGCGACCAATAAAGATTTATGTGAACTGACGGATGAAGGGGAATTTCGAGAAGATCTCTATTATCGTCTGAATGTTTTTCCTATTATTATCCCGCCATTACGGGAGCGACCTGAAGATATCCCCTTATTGGCAAAATATTTTACGCAAAAAATTGCCCGCCGCATGGATAGAAAAATAGACTGTATTCCAACACATGCTTTGGAGCAATTAACCCATTATCCTTGGCCGGGAAATGTACGAGAGCTTGAAAATATTATTGAGCGTGCGGTTATTTTAACTCGAGGCTCTACGCTAAATTTGCAACTAAAAGAGTTAAATATCAATAAACCATCTCGTTTAAAACAAGTGCTTTCGCAACCATCAGCCATAGAAAAAAAGATGCAAACTAGCGCACCTGAAAGTGATGATGAAGAGCGTGAGCGGATAATACAAGCCCTTAGAGAAACTAACGGTGTAGTGGCTGGTGCCAGAGGTGCGGCATTAAAATTAGGATTAAAAAGAACCACCTTATTATCACGTATGCAACGCTTAGGTATTTCCATTCCTGAAATTCTTTAGTTTTACGACCACTACAGCCGATATTGTAAAACGAGTGTAATTAATTTGTTACACTCGTTTTTTTCTGTCCATTGGCAACTTTTTTATCCCTATCTATAATTTTAGTGGTTATATTTCTTTAATTATTATCACTAGTTAATTAACGCTAACTTATTATAAGAATATAAATAATCCATGGAGCATATTACCTATGAATGACCTGCTTACGAATAAAATTAATAAAATAAAAGAAGAATATAAAAATAATAAATATGTTTTTATTCCACAAAAAATAGTTATTGATTTAATAAAACAATTAGGTGCAACAGAGAAAGATATAGATACACTCATAGAATATGGTGATTATCTCGCGCAAGATCCTACATTGTCGTTTCGTCACTCTCGCACCGGACGCTACCTTTTCGATAATGAGGCTAAAACCATTTCACGACTAGAGTATCAACCTTTTGTCCTCACTGAAGAAGATGGCTTTATTCGTGAAGATAGCGGTGCACAAAGACACTTTCGAGCAATTGACGATCGCTGGCAAAGCAATACCGCTTACCAAGCATTATTAAAATTGAAAATGCTCCTGATTGAAGGAAATCGATTTACACCACGTCGCTTAACCGATCAACAATCCCCTAAATCAATTTCAACGGTATTTCATTTAAGACTCATTGCTGAACCTAATTCGTTAAGTGAGCTTTCTATTGAAGGGGTGCATAAAGATGGTGTTGATCACACCATGATTGTCATGATGAATAAAAATAATGTAAAAAATAATTCCGGCGCATTACGTGTTCATTCTCCTCAAGAAGCAATAGGTACACCTTGGCAAGATATTAATCCTAATAATGTTCTCTATGAGCATAATAATGCCCAATATCTGGATATATTGTTAATTGCGGATAATGAGTTAAATCATAGTGGTACACCTATTTTTACGCATGACAATAACCACTTTGCTTATCAGGATTTTATTGTTTTATTATCCCGTTATCCAACCGTAGATACTCATCCATCACATCAGTTTGATTCAACCCAATTACATCCCGATTTACCACTAACGTTACATTTAAATAAGCAAGTAGCCTAATCATAAAGCGATAAAAAACCGAGCTTACTGATATCTAGATCAGTCATGCTCGGTTTTCGGACAGAAAATAAATATTAATCAGCAAAGTTAGCCTTCAGCGGCTTCTCTTAAACGACGTTTAATATTGTTATATTCTGTTTTTACATAGTGCTCAGCTTGAGCTTGATCTTTAATTGACTCAACACAAACCGCACAATATTTATACTCAGGTGTTTTGGTTATTGGACTTAAGTTTTCTGCAACTAGTTCGTTACAAGCCCCAATCCACCATTGGTAAGTCATATATACCGCACCTTTATTTGGTCTATCACTGACCGCAGCACGAGTAATAACCTTACCTTGTCGAGAGCGTATCCAAACCAACTCTTGATCTTTAATTCCTAACTGTTTGGCATCTTCAGTGTTTAATTGAACATAACCGGGTTCATCAGCCAATGCAGCTAATGCTTTACAGTTACCTGTCATTGAACGACAAGAGTAATGTCCAACTTCACGAACCGTTGCCAATACCATTGGGAACTCATCAGAGAGTTGATCAATAGGTGGCGCCCACTCACAAGTATAGAATTGACCTTTACCATTAGGAGTATCGAACTTACCGCCTTCATAAAGATATTGTGTACCTGGGCTATCTTCTGTTGGGCAAGGCCATTGAATATACGCCAAATCAGCCATTTTTTCGTAAGTTGCACCATAATAAATCGGGCATAACTCACGCAACTCATCCCAAATTTCTTTGGTGTTGTTGTAATGCATTGGATAACCCATTGCTGTTGCCATTAAGCTGATTATTTGCCAGTCTGTTTTAACATCACCAACAGGCTCTACCGCTTTATAGAAACGCTGGAATCCACGGTCTGCTGATGTGTACACCCCTTCATGTTCACCCCATGATGTGGCAGGGAAAACAACATCAGCAATCGATGCAGTTTTGGTCATAAAGATATCTTGTACTATCAGTAAATCGAGTTTTTCAAAGGTTCTACGAATAGTGGCTAAATCTGGCTCAGTTTGTAGTGGATCTTCCCCCATCACATAGTGTGCTTTAATTAAACCATGGTCGATATTATGAGGAACTTCACTAAGCGCATAGCCTACTTCTTCAGGCATCGATTCAATGCCCCAAGCTTTGGCAAATTTTTCACGCGCTTTCGCATCAGTAACATACTGATAGCCTGGTAGCGTATTAGGTAGTGCTCCCATATCGCAAGCACCCTGTACGTTATTTTGACCACGAACAGGACCTACCCCAACATATTTCTTACCAAGATTACCGGTTAATAATGCTAAGCTAGTGAGTGAACGAACGGTTTCAACCCCTTGATAGAACTGTGTTACCCCCATTCCCCACAAGATTGTCGCCGTTTCCGCTTTGGCATACATACGCGCTGCTTCACGGATAATTTGTGCACTTAACCCCGTTGTTTTTTCTACCGACTCAGGGGTGTAACTTGCGACTAATTGGCAATACTCATCAAATTGCTCGGTATGATTTTCAATAAAGGATTTATCGTATAATTTTTCCTCTATGATCACATTGGCAATAGCATTTAGCAGTGCAATATTAGAACCATTTTTCAATGCTAAGTGTAAATCAGCCAAGCGAGCTGTTTCGATATAGCGTGGATCACAACAATAATTTTGGCACCCTTTTCTTTCGCCTTCACAATACGGCGAGCGACAATAGGATGCGAGTCTGCGGCATTATAACCGAAGACAAATAGACATTTGGTATCCTCAATCTCAACGATTGAGTTGCTCATAGCACCATTACCGACCGAACGCTGCAGACCTGCAACCGAAGGGCCGTGTCAGACACGAGCACAGCAGTCTATATTATTATTTCCGATAACCGCACGAGCAAATTTCTGCATAACGAAGTTAGCTTCATTACCAGGTCCTCGTGATGAACCGGTTGTCATAATAGCTTTAGCGCCATATTTCTCTTTGATAGCAAGTAGTTTGCTACTCGCAAACTCAATAGCTTCATCCCAAGAAACCGCTTCTAATTTTCCACCTCTTTCACGGCGGATCATAGGTGTTTTAAGGCGTGGAGTCAGTATCTTAGTATCATGGATAAAATCCCATCCATAATACCCTTTCAGACACAGCTCACCTTGGTTTGTTAAACCATTGGCTCCTTCAGCGCCAATGATTTTACCGTTTTCCACCTTCAGGTAGATTTTGCATCCTGAGGCGCAATACGGACAGACCGTGATGACTTTTTTCATCAACATTGCTCCTGTGTTCATCAACTTTCAGGTTAATACCCGATTCTCTCCTTTATCTATGCAGAGACTGTGCCAAATAAGCCATTATTTTAAATATTTTATAATTAGATGAAAAACAAAGAAAAATAACAGACAGTTATCAGTAATAAGATGAGTAAGAGACAAAAAGGAAACAATTATCGACACTAATGACGATTTTTCTGTCGACGATGAGCAAGCAGTAATAGCAAAGATTAATCGGTCTAATTAACACGATTTTCTCTATGTATTCTTCTCATCAATAAAATTATTATTTTTCAATAAATACAATTAGTTATTTTTATTTAACAACTAAACACATCATTATTTGATGACAATATGATAATTTGACTTGCTATATTCTTATTTAGGTAAATTTTTAAGAATTAATATTTTGAATAACAATTTATTCGCAAGAAAAAAGGTGAAAAACAATAAAAAAAAAGCCCATAATACTGAACCTGAAAACAACAATGCGGTCTTAAAGACCTCTACACCCCAAAAATTTGATAATAGCTCAACATGCAAAAATTAAAGTTTTTACGATTTTCAAAAGAAAAAGTTTCTCTTTTTTTAGCTGTCTATATTGGTTTATTTCTTAATCTTTCCGTTTACATTGGCCGTTATGGCACACAGAATTCTCACAACTCCCTCATTGAAAGTTTATATATACTGGGTGAAGTTGCAGTAAACATTGCCTTTACTTTCTTCTTATTACGACTTATTTCTTTTTGTGGCACACTATTTTTTAAAATAGTCGCCTCTTTTATTCTGCTCATTAGTGTTTGTGCTAGTTACTATATCTCTTTCTTTGATGTAGTTATTGGCTATGGCATTATTATTTCTACGCTCACCACAGATATCGATTTATCAAAAGAGCTGATTAGCCCTAATGTGATTATTTGGATTATTGGGTTATCTATTTTACCCCTAGCGCTAACTTGGTTATGTAAGAAACCAGAAAAAAATATAACTCAGCAGCAAAAGAAAAAAATCTGGATCAAAAATACGGTCAAAATGCTCGTAATTGCTCTTGCGGTATTTGCCTATCTAAAAACCTTAGATTCGAAACAAAAAGCCTATGAAATCAAGAATAACTTAGATTTGCCAAGCTACAGCGGTGGTTTAAGTTACGCCTATTTACCGACCAACTGGATTATTCCTTTATTTCAATATGCGATAACACAGTACGACGACCACTTTAATAGCCAGAATATCTTTGATCCCGCGGATAACTTTACCTATATACCGTCAAAAGCCAATGAAGATGTCTATGTGGTCTTTATTATTGGCGAGACAGCAAGGTGGGATCATATGGGGCTATTCGGTTATGAAAGACAAACCAATCCCTTATTAAGCCAAGAAAAAAATCTGATTGCTCTGAAAGGTATCTCTTGCGATACAGCAACAAAACTTTCGCTAAAATGTATGTTTGTGCGTGAAAATGGTACAGAAAATAACGATCAGCGAACGTTAAAAGAGAACAATATTTTCTCAGTATTACATCAGCTAGGAATGACATCAGAACTCTTTTCAATGCAAAGTGAGCTTTGGTTTTACAATAAGCTTGATTTAGATAACTATGCCATGAAAGAGATGATGACCGCCAAAAATAGTAATTTTGGCAAAGAATTAGATGATACTTTGCTTATTAACGAAGTCGCAGATTCCGTTGCTCACTATTCTAAAGGTAACCACTTAGTGATTTTACACACTAAAGGTTCACACTTTATGTACTCGCAACGTTACCCAAACGCATTTAAAAAATACCAACCTGAATGCTTAAACGTTGACGATGAGTGCACCAAAGAGCAGCTCGTCAATGCTTATGATAACTCTATTCTTTATACTGATTACTTTATTGATGGTGTACTTAATACCTTGCGTGATAAAAAAGCCATTGTGTTTTATACCTCAGATCACGGCGAGTCAATTTCAGAAAAAGGTGGCTTACACGGCACACCAAAAGAAATTGCACCACCAGAACAATTTAAAGTGCCTTTCTTAGTGTGGATGTCAGATAGCTATTTAGCTGAGCCTGAAAATAAACAGTTATTTGATAATCTCAAACGAAATCAAGATAATAACCGGACTTTCTATCATCATAATATTTTTGACTCGATATTAGGCTGTCTAGGTTACTCATCACCCGATGGGGGGATTAATAATCAAAATAATCTCTGTTTTGGTGACATAGCTAGCGAAACACATTAAGTCGTGTCTAATCAATAAAAACCCCATGTTTAAGATTAAGCATGGGGTTTTTACTCGCTGAGATTAAAATAATGGCTTATTTAAAGTCAGCATCTGTATACAGGTGTGTTGCTTGAATTTCTTTGACGTTTCTTGCACCACCTAACATCATATTAATTCTTAACTCTTTATTTAATTGCTCGATAACTGAATTCACACCTTCAGCACCGCCTAAATTTAATCCATAAAGAATTGGACGTCCCACAGCAACAACATCTGCACCACTCGCTAGCGCTTTAAAGACATGTGAGCCACGACGAACTCCACTATCGAAAACGATAGGAACACGTTTGTTCACGACTTTGGCAATGGCTGGTAATACATCAATGGTTGCTGGTGCACTATCTAACTGACGACCACCATGATTAGACACCCAAATCGCATCAGCACCCGCTTTAATTGCAGTATCGGCATCTTCAGGTGATTCAATACCTTTCACAATGACTGGTAAACCTGACATCTTTTTCACATATTGAATATCCGCAGGAGTAAATGCTTGTTTAGCTTGAGCATAGATCTCACTAATACCCGAACCTTTACCTGTTTTTGATTTATCATCACTGATTTTGGCGAATGCTTCCAAATTGGCAAAACCTAATGGGAATTGAAAACTATTTTTAATATCATCTTCACGATATCCCCCCACAGGAGAATCAACCGTTAAAATAATACCTTTCGCGCCATACTGTTTTGCTTGCGATAAAATATACTGATTAAACGCGTCGTTTTTACTCATATATAGCTGAAAAAAGAACGGATAACCCGGTTGTGCTTGCGCGACTTCTTTAATGGTTTTATTACCATAAGTACTTAATGAGAAAATAGAGCCCGCTTTCGCCATACCTTTTGCTGTGGCAACTTCGCCTTGTTGATGAGCAAGCCCTTGGGCTGCCATCGGTGCCTGAATAATAGGCGTATCTAATTTAATACCTAAAAATTCTGTTTTTAAATTCAGATCGGAAAATTCAATCCCTTGTAATGCACGAGGCATAATATATTTTTTATTAAATGCATTTGTATTAGAACGCAAGTTATTTTCGTCTTCAGCACCACCACGAATATAACCGAAAGCGCCTTTATCCATATTTTCTTTTACTTGATTTTCAAGAGCATCTAAATTAACTATTTTGATTGGATGTTCTGCGGTACTCGCTTTATATTCAGTCGCTTGCACAACTCCCACACTTAATGCCATAGCAATTGCAGTCGTTTTTAACAATGTATGTTTCATTATCTCCCCCTATGTAGGAATTAATGGATTATATTTATAGTTTAAGAAACAACGCTCAGATTATAAGAATAAATATAAACTCTATTTTTATAGAAACTTAAAATAATCGTTCTGATTTTTTAATATATAATAATTAAATAAATCAAATGTAACTTAATAAAAATTAGGTCATTAATGAAAATATATATAATTATTTAAATATCATGATATTTAAATAACATAATGACATTTTAAAAAATAATCTTGATGTCGTTAAAAGCGAGTATAAGCTGACTATGGAAATAATGTATCTAAAGATTATTGCTTTAAGCATTCAAAAAATTTGTTTAAGTTAAAAAAAACCCCCGCGGGCGGGGGTGAGATAAGCGCAATTAAAAGTCTCAAATCAACTCAGGAGAAAAATACCTTTAGTGTCGATTACGAACAATTTGGTAACGGCGCGTTAGATACTCAATTGGCACGCTCCAAATATGAACTAAACGGCAGAATGGGAACAATAAAAAAATCGTCATACCTAGGAATATGTGCAATTTAAAAATAAGTGCAACACCTTCAAGATTTGCCGAAGCACCGCCATGGAATGTCACAATAGCTTGCGCCCATGCCACCAGCTTCATCATCTCACTACCATCCATATGCTGTGCAGAGAATGGGATAGTCAATAAGCCGAGTGCAACTTGGACAACCAGCAAGGTTAAGATCATGATGTCACCAAATGACGATGTTGCTCTTACTCGTGCATTCGTCAAACGACGTTTTAACAGCATAATGCCGCCAATCAGCATTAACACACCACAAGTACCACCACCAACCATCGCCATAATTTGTTTATATTCAATTGGTAGAAAAGATTGATACATCCAGTGTGGCGTTAACATCCCCAGAAAATGACCTGCAAAAATGCCGATAATACCAATATGGAATAAGTTCGAAGCAAGTCGCATGTTTTTCTTGTCTAACATCTGACTGGAGCCTGCACGCCATGTATATTGACCATAATCATAACGTAACCAACTACCGATAAGAAAAACAGCACCAGCAATATAGGGGTAGATATCAAAAAACAACATATTAACGTAATTCATTTTTGTGCTCCCATATCTAGCGAATTACCGACATTGAGATATTGAACAGGCGTTTCTTGCGCAAAACGTCGCTGATGCTGGCTAATATTGTTACTACCACATTGCGCACTTTCACCTAGAAACGTCACTTGCTCTTCTTCCCATACGGCATCTAATGCAGCCGGCGTATCATCTACAGGCTCTTTTTCTACTTGAGCCGCCAGTTGTGAAGCGTCTAACTCACTTTGTGAGAGACAAAGCAATACATCAAAAAGAGCGTGATAATCACTGCCTCGCTGTTTTAAACGCTCACTCAGCAATGCCAAAATAGGGGCAATATTATTAAGCCCTTCAATACTTTCATCGGTAGGCAATAGCGTTAAATACTCAAGGTAAGTAATCAGGCAATTCACGACTACTTAAGGTGATCCCTGCTTGTTGATACTGATTAAGCAGATCAACCATTGCCTGACCACGATCACGCGATTCACCATGTACATGTTCAAATAACAATAGCGATCTCGCTCTACCTCGATCAAAAATCTCACTGTAATTCGCTTGTGCATCCAGCAGATCTTGCTGCGTGAGTTCACGAATAAACGCCATTAATTTTGCGACTTGCGTGACAGGAAGCTCGTCAGCTTCCTGCAATGCATCAATGATCTCATTACGATGTTCCCAGAGATCTTCGCTGGGATAATCCAATAACAGAGAAATAACTTTCAAAGAGATCATCATATTTTCTCCTCAGAACGGCGCTCATCTTGAGGAGTTTTGGAAGTGATATCGATGGCATCAATACGATGGCTATTAAACAGATTAAATTTACTCTCGCTGCCATGACAACCATCACCAAAACTAAAACCACAGCCGTTACGCTCAGGAAAAGCTTCTCTTGCTAACTCACGATGGCTAGAAGGAATAACAAAGCGATCTTCATAATTGGCAATCGCCAAATAGCGATACATCTCTTGTGCCTGTGCTTCGGTTAATCCCACTTGCTCTAATGCTGTCAAATCGGTTTTACCTTCTACCGTTTCTGCGCGTTTATAATGGCGCATTGCCAACATTCTTTTTAATGCTAATAACACTGGCGCTGTATCGCCTGCGGTCAGCAAATTAGCCAAATATTGGACAGGAATACGTAAACTTTCTACATCCGGTAATACTCCCGTATGTGGCAACACTCCTGCATCAGCCGCAGATTGAATAGGTGACAGAGGTGGCACATACCACACCATAGGTAAAGTACGATATTCAGGGTGTAATGGTAATGCCAGCTTCCAATCCACCGCCATTTTATAAACCGGCGAACGTTGGGCTGCATCAATCACACTTAATGGAATACCTTGCTCTTCTGCAGCTTTAATAACTTCAGGATCGAAGGGATCTAAAAAGATATCTATTGACTTTGGTATAAGTCTTTTTCATTATCAGCACTGGCGGCTTGTGAAATTTTATCTGCGTCATACAGCATCACACCAAGATAACGAATACGTCCAACACAGGTTTCTGAGCATAGGGTTGGTTGACCTGATTCGATGCGCGGATAACAGAAAATACATTTTTCTGACTTACCGCTTTTCCAGTTAAAGTAGATTTTTTTGTATGGACACCCTGTTAAACACATACGCCAACCACGACACTTATCTTGATCGATAAGCACAATACCATCCTCAGCACGTTTATAAATCGCACCACTTGGACAGGTCGCGACACAAGCAGGATTTAAGCAGTGTTCACATAAACGAGGTAAATACATCATAAATGTATTTTCAAACTGCCCATACATCTCTTTTTGCATATTGGCGAAGTTTTTATCCGCAGCACGTTTGCTAAATTCGCCCCCTAAATCATCTTCCCAGTTTGGGCCTTTTTCGATCTTGGTCATACGCTGACCTGTTATCAACGAACGAGGACGTGCGGTGGGTAATGAGCCTTCTGGTGCATTTTTTAAATGCTCATAGTCATAATCAAATGGCTCATAATAATCATCTAATGCTGGCACATCTGGGTTGGCAAAAATCTTTGATAATAGCCCAACACGGTTACCCATTCTTGGTACTAATTTACCTTTAATATTTTTGATCCAGCCGCCTTTCCACTTCTCTTGATCTTCCCAATTTTGGGGATACCCTGTACCCGGTTTAGTTTCAACATTATTAAACCAAGCGTATTCCACACCTTCACGACTGGTCCAAACATTTTTACAGGTTACTGAACAGGTATGGCAACCGATACATTTGTCGAGGTTCAGTACCATACCGACTTGTGAACGAATTTTCATTATGCCTTCTCCTGTCCATTCAGGGTTTGTTGATAAGCATCGCCTTCACCATCAAGCCAATCAATCTGTTTCATCTTACGTACCACAACAAATTCATCGCGGTTAGAGCCCACAGTTCCATAGTAGTTAAAGCTATAAGCCAACTGAGCGTATCCACCAATCATATGGGTCGGTTTAGGGCAAACACGCGTCACGGAGTTATGAATACCGCCACGCATTCCGGTTATTTCAGAGCCTGGTAGGTTTATTTGGCGCTCTTGTGCGTGATACATATAAATCATGCCATCAGGAATACGTTGGCTCACAATCGCTCTTGCGGTTAACGCACCATTACTGTTGTATGCTTCAACCCAATCGTTATCACTAATACCCATCTCTTTAGCATCATCTTCACTCAGCCAAACCACAGGGCCACCACGACCGAGGGTTAACATCAGTAAGTTATCGCTATACGTTGAGTGAATACCCCATTTTTGGTGAGGCGTCAGGAAGTTCAGCGCTTTTTCTGGGAAGCCGTTCGGTTTTTTACCTTTCACGGCTTCGATTGCCTTAGTATCAATAGGTGGACGATAAACCACTAAACTTTCGCCATAAGCACGCATCCACTCATGATCTTGATATAACTGCTGACGGCCACTTAAAGTACGCCAAGGGATCATCTCGTGAACATTGGTATAACAAGCGTTATAAGAGACATGCTCATCTTCCAGACCAGACCATGTAGGACTTGAAATGATTTTACGAGGTTGAGCAACGATATCGCGGAAACGAATTTTCTCATCTTCTTTTACTTTAGCTAAATGAGTGTGATCGCGTCCTGTCACTTTACTTAGAGCATCCCACGCTTTTACCGCCACTTGACCATTCGTTTCAGGTGCTAAAGAGAGGATAACTTCGGCTGCATCAATTGCGGTTTCAATCGCCGGGCGCCCTTTTGCCACACCGTCATGACGAACGCGATTAAGTTTTTTCAGGAAATCAACTTCTGTCTGTGTATTCCAACCGATCCCTTTACCGCCATTACCTAATTTATCCATTAACGGCCCAAGTGAGGTAAAACGAGCATAGGTATTTGGATAATCACGCTCCACAGGAATAAGATGCGGTGCAGTTTTCCCCGGGATAAGGTCACATTCACCTTTTTTCCAATCTTTGACATCAAATGGTTGTGCCATTTCAGCCGCGGAGTCATGCTGTATTGGCTGTGTCACTAAATCGGTTTCAACCCCTAAATGACCGACACACAATTTAGAGAAGGTTTTAGCAATACCTTTATAAATTTCCCAATCGGTTTTAGACTCCCAAGCGGGATCTACCGCGGCGGTTAATGGATGAATAAATGGATGCATATCCGAGGTATTCATATCATCTTTTTCATACCATGTGGCGGTTGGTAACACGATATCGGAGAACAGACAGGTACTTGACATACGAAAGTCTAAAGTCACCACTAAATCGACCTTACCCTCACCGCCTTTATCTTGCCATTCCACTTCTTGTGGCTTAACTTGGCCTTGTTCACCTAAATCTTTACCTTGTAATCCATTTTCCGTCCCTAATAGATATTTCAGTAAATATTCATGCCCTTTACCTGCAGATCCCAATAAATTAGAACGCCAAATAAATAAGTTACGAGGGAAGTTTTGCGGATTATCCGGTTGCTCTGATGCAAAACGGATCTCACCTGATTTCAGAGCATTAACGGTATAATCCGTTGCACTGACGCCAGCTTGTTGAGCTTTTTTGGTAATAGATAATGGGTTAACGTTTAATTGCGGTGCTGACGGTAACCACCCCATACGCTCCGAACGCACATTCATATCAATTAAGCTACCGCTAAAGCGTGATTTATCTGCTAAAGGTGATAGTAATTCTGTCGGTGATACCGTTTCATAGCGCCATTGACTTGAATGATTATAGAAAAATGACGTGCTATTCATATGACGAGGTGGACGCTGCCAATCCAGACCAAAAGCTAATGGCAACCAACCTGTTTGTGGACGCAGTTTTTCTTGTCCCACATAGTGAGCCCACCCACCACCACTTTGGCCAATACAACCACAGAAGATAAGCATATTGATAATGCCACGGTAGGTCATATCCATGTGATACCAATGGTTAATGCCCGCACCGACAATCACCATTGAACGACCATGTGTTTTTTCTGCATTATCAGCAAATTCACGTGCAATGCGGATAATATCTTGACGGCTAACCCCTGTTACTTGTTCAGCCCATGCGGGTGAATAGGCTTTGATCTCATCATAGTTTGTCGCACAGTTTTCATCATTTAAACCACGATCGACACCATAGTTAGCCAGTAATAAGTCATAAACGGTAGTGACATATTTTTCTTCGCCATTGGCAAGAGTAATGCGTTTTGCTGGCAGTTTATGAACGAGAACATCATCAAGGGCAACACCTTCAAAGTATTCACTCTTGATGCCACCAAAGTAAGGAAATGCAACGTCAACCACATCATCATGGTTTTCTAAAAGACCCAATTGTAAAGTGACTTCTTCACCACTCTTACCGTCTTTAGGCTCTAGATTCCATTTGGCAGCGCCTTCCCAACGAAAACCCATTGAACCTTGAGGAGCGACCAATTGCTGTGTTTTCTCATCAATAGCAATGGTTTTCCATTCTGGATTTTTCTCCTGATCGAGATTGTTCACTAAATCAGCGGCACGTAGCATGCGACCCGCAACTAACTTGCCAGAGTCATGCTTATCTAACATCACTAACATTGGCATGTCAGTGTAAGTGCGCACATAGTTACTAAAGTATTCAGTTTGGCGTTTAACGTGGAATTCGTTAAGAATAACGTGTCCCATCGCCATTGCCATGGCGCTATCTGTACCTTGTTTTGGGTTTAACCACTGGTCACACAGTTTAGCAATTTCAGCATAATCAGGTGTTACTGCTACCGTTTTGGTGCCTTTATAACGAACTTCGGTAAAAAAGTGAGCATCTGGCGTACGGGTTTGAGGTACGTTTGAACCCCATGCAATCAGATAAGAAGAGTTATACCAGTCAGCTGACTCTGGCACATCTGTTTGCTCCCCCCAAGTCATTGGTGAGGCAGGTGGTAAATCACAATACCAATCGTAAAAACTTAAGCAAGCACCACCAATAAGAGATAAATAGCGGGCACCGGCGGCGTAAGACACCATTGACATTGCCGGAATAGGTGAGAAACCAATAATACGATCTGGGCCAAAAGTTTTAGCGGTATAGACGTTAGAAGCAGCAATAATTTCATTCACTTCAGACCATGAAGAGCGAACAAAACCACCACGACCACGAGCTTGTTTATAACTTTTCGTTTTTTCGGGAGCATTAACAATCGATGCCCATGCATCAACTGGATCAGCGTGTTGCGCTTTGGCTTCACGCCATAATTTGATCAGACGTTTACGCACCATTGGGTATTTAACGCGGTTAGCGCTATATAAATACCATGAATAGCTCGCACCACGCGGACAACCACGGGGTTCATGATCAGGCAGATCAGGACGAGTTCGTGGATAGTCTGTTTGCTGGGTTTCCCATGTTACTAAGCCGTTTTTGACATAAATTTTCCAGCTACATGATCCGGTGCAGTTAACACCATGTGTAGAACGCACGACTTTGTCATGCTGCCAACGGCTACGATAACTATTTTCCCAGTCGCGATTAACATTTAACTCTTGCCCGTGATCTTGTGAAAACGTATCACCAAGCTGTTTAAAATAGCGGAATCTATCGAGAAATTTACTCATCAGATACTCTCCCAATGCGCGTTAGCGCGCTCACATTGCGTATAATTCGTCATTATTATTTATTGTGTTTACGTCCATAGACCAACCAAGTGATCAGAACGCAGGCGATATAGAACAGAACGAAGATTTTCATTGCCCCAGCAGGTGAACCCGTCATCGCAAGGGATGTACCAAAGGCTTTAGGAATAAAGAAGCCACCAATCGCACCGATTGCAGAGATAAAACCCAATGCAGCTGCACTTTCTGTTACGGCTTCTTTTTGCGCAGCTTCATCTGAAGCCCCTTGTGCCTTCATGCGATCAATGGTGATTTTTCTAAATACCACGGCAATCATTTGGAATGTTGAACCACTGCCTAGCCCTGCAGTTAAAAACAGCACCATAAACACGCCATAGAAAGCAATAAACGATCCACCAGCACCATTTTCCGGTAGAGTTAAGAACAGGAGCACTGAGAAAATAGCCATAATGATAAAGTTGATAAGCGTCACTTTAATGCCACCAAATTTATCAGATAGCGCACCTCCCACAGGGCGAGCTAATGCTCCAAGTAAAGGACCAAAGAAGGCATAATGTAAAATGACAATATCGGGGAACTGGGTTTTCGATAACATTGCAAACCCGGCAGAAAAGCCGATAAAAGAACCAAAAGAGCACAGATAGAGGATACTGAGTAACCAAAGATGACCACGTTTTAAAACAGGTAGCTGTTGACTTAAAGAAGCTTTATTAGCAGCCAGATCATTCATGCCAAACCAAGCCGCAAAGGTAAAGATAAGCAAGAAAGGTACCCAAATCCACGCCGCATTCTCTAGCCATAAACGTGAGCCATCAGGTTGAACGACACCGGGGCCACTAAACATAGCAAAAACGCCCACACTGACAACCAAAGGCGCGATTAATTGCATCACGCTGACACCTAAGTTACCCAATCCGCCATTTAATCCTAATGCACCGCCTTGGTGTGCTTTAGGAAAAAAGAAGCTGATATTTGCCATACTCGATGCGAAGTTTGCACCAGCAAAACCACACAGCAGAGAGATAACGATAAAAGTGGAATAAGATGTCGTGAGATCTTGCACGGCAAACCCTAGCCAGAGACAAGGAATAATCAGAAATACCGTACTAATAGCCGTCCAACGACGACCACCAAAAATAGGAATAACAAAAGAGTAAGGGACACGTAGTAGCGCACCTGAAACAGAAGGTAGAGCAGTCAGCATAAAGAGCTGATCAGTGGTAAAATTAAAGCCAACCTTATTTAAATTGACAGCGACTGCACTAAATAGCATCCAGACGCAGAAGGATAGCAGTAGACAAGGAACAGAAATCCATAAATTACGCGATGCGATTTTTTGACCAGTTTTTTCCCAAAAAGCTTTATCTTCAGGATGCCAATTTTCGATCACCCCTTTTTTCATTTTTTCTGGGTGTTGAGAAAGTGCCATAACAACCTCGGTTAACGGTTAAATTGGCTTCTTTTTACGGTGAGATGGGTTTACGAGTCATGATCTGCATCAAGCAAGATTTTGTTTGATTTTTCATCTAAATCTATGTTTTATACCTAAGTATTAATAGGGTTACGTGACTATTTTAAATGTAAATCAATAAATTAGGTAAAATCACTTACTCTTTATTAAACACATTACAATACTTAGATATTTAGAGGTACTCCCTTTGGAGTATATGTTATTTAGCGGTTTTTTAAGGCAAGATAGACCAGATCAAACTGGGAATACATCATGAAAATGCACAACATTCAATGGCATTATCGCTTTTCAATTATTAATCAAATCGCTATTTTAATGTTGCTTTTCACACTATTTGGTGTGGTAGGTATGGCTATTTCTAACCACATTATTTTAAGCGTACAAGGCAATGCCCACGCCATTAATAAATCCGGCTCACTGCGCATGCAAAGCTATCGTTTACTCTCAGCCTTACCCCTTGATGATAAGCACCGTGATTATCTACAAGAATTAGAAAATGATTTAGATAGTAAAGAGTTACGTCAAGTATTAAGCACCTCATCACTGCAATCACAATATGTACAACTGACTCATTACTGGAAAGAGACATTAAAACCGACTTTGTCAGCAGCCAAACAGCCTAATGATGCGAAACAAGAAGTTATCTTTTTTGTTTCTCAACTCGATACATTAGTATCAAGTATTGACCAACTTACTGAACAAAAAATCCGCCTAGTCGCTTATACTCAACTTATCTTTACCGCTCTTACCTTATTACTGCTGTTTGGTTCTGTTTGGCATTTTCGTCGTCGCTTATTACTGCCTTGGCAACAATTGATGTCCATGGCTAATTCTATTGGACATGGTGATTTTTCAACTCGTTTTCGGCCTCGTCCTCACCATGATGAAATTGCCACACTAGGAATTGCACTTAACACCATGTCAGAAGAGCTATCGACGCTCTACAGTGAATTAGAACAACGAGTCATTGAAAAGACCCATGATTTACAACAGAAAAATAAGGTTCTCTCTTATCTTTATCACTCAAGTCAACAACTGCATTCCCAAGCGCCACTTTGCGCTCGCTTAAGGCAGATCCTTGCAGAGCTACAGCATATTATTCCTGATAGCTATTTGCAGATCCGTCTATATGAAGATAATCAACATACATTATTTAATGAGATAAGCTTAGCCCCTTCCTCACGCCCTGAATATTGTCCAACGCCAGACTGTGAGCGTTGCAATGAAGATGCCAGCATCACTACACCGTTAAATAATCGCTTATTACATTGGGAATTGACCGATCAGATCCACCGCTATGGTTTATTCGTAATGCAGTTACCGGAAAATAGTGTACTTACTGACGAACAGAATAATTTAATGCTCTTATTGACTAAGCAAATTTCCGCAATGCTTGCCATGGAGCAACAAAATGAACAGCAACAACAGCTATTATTAATGGATGAGCGTTCAGCGATTGCACGTGAATTACATGATTCGATTGCTCAATCGCTATCATGTTTAAAAATGCAGGTCAGTTATCTACAAATGCAATCGGAAACCTTGCCAGATAACTGTCAAAAACTACTAAAAGAGATGCGAGAAGAGCTAAATGTGGCTTATCGTCAGTTAAGAGAATTACTGACCACATTTCGCTTGAAATTGACAGAGCCTGGCTTATTAGCCGCATTAGAAAATACACTAAATGAATTTAATCAACGTTTAGGGTTTGCTATCCATTTTGATTATCAGTTACCTGCAAAATGTGTTAATTCACATCAAAGTATTCATGTGGTGCAAATTGTCCGTGAAGCATTAAATAATATTCTGCAACATGCGAATGCAAACTGGGCCGAAGTCGCATTAACACTTAATAATGGCATCGTTGAACTACAAATTAATGATAATGGTGAAGGTATTACGCCTAATCCCGAAAAGATAAATCACTACGGACTGATTATTATGCGTGAACGCGCGAATAGTCTGAATGGCTCTTATAGTATAAGGGTTCGCAAAGAAGGTGGAACGCAAGTATTTGTCACATTTCCGTTAATCACTACCCATAAAGATCCTATCGAAAAGGGAGCAAATCATAATGAATAATATGGGAGCAGTCGCAGACAAAGCGACTATTTTATTAATTGATGATCACCCGATGTTACGCAATGGTGTGAAACAACTTTTAAGTCTTGATACAACATTAACTGTCGTTGGTGAAGCTGGCGATGGTATTCAAGGGGTAAAATTAGCTGAAGAGTTAGATCCTGATTTAATCCTACTCGATCTCAATATGCCGGGTATGAATGGTTTTGAAACACTCGATCAATTGCGATTACGATCGCTCTCTGGGCGGATCGTTGTGTTTAGTGTATCAAACTACAGTGATGATCTGATCACCGCCTTAAAACGAGGAGCGGATGGCTATCTCTTAAAAGACATGGAGCCAGAAGAGCTATTAGCCGCTTTAAAGCAAGCAGCCGCAGGGAAAATGGTGGTTAGCCCAACATTAACCCCCATTTTAGCGCAGTCACTGCGAGAAGATCGTTCTGAAGGTGAGCGGGATATCGACCAACTCACCCCACGAGAGCGTGATATTTTAAAGCTGATAGCACAAGGGCTATCCAATAAGATGATCGCACGTAAACTCGATATTACTGAAAGTACGGTTAAAGTACATGTCAAACATCTACTCAAAAAGATGAAATTAAAATCTCGTGTTGAAGTCGCGGTTTGGGTTCATCAACAACGTGTGGATTAATCAAAATTGGGCACAATGGGTTGGTGAATATTCATTAACTCCACCAATTCCTTTGCCCCTTTTTGTAGTGACTCGCCTTTTAACCACATTGCATGTACCGGTAAGCGCAATTCATTTTTAGTATTTTTAAATTGCAGTTGTTTTAATTTTCCCTTTTGTAACTGCGTATAAATCAGCGAATAAGGTAAATTCCCCCAGCCCATCCCCGCTTCAACCATACCTAATGCCATTTGAAAGTTATCTGTTTGCCAGTAATTAGTCGCCACTAAAGAGCGTACATCTCTTATCTCTTGAGTATGGCTGGCTATCATTATCTGTCTTACATTCACTAAATCTTCAATAAATACCCCTGCAGGGTGAGCAAGTGCAATATGACTTGCCGAAATTGTGGCAACTAATGACTCAGAGCCCAAATATTGAAATTGTTCATCGCCATTGACGTATAACCCACCATACACGAGACATAATTGGATTTTACGTGCGTGCAGCATCTCAATAATGTCATCTTGTGCCGCGGTTACTACATTCACTTTTAGTAAGGGGTAACGCTGTGTTAACTCAGATAATGCCGGTAATAAATAATCGGGATTAATATCTGCCGCGACGCCAATATTTAATATACTTTCCAGATCCATTGAAAGCTCTTGTGCATGAACCTGTAATAGCTTTAATTGCTCAGCAATCATTCTGGCGTGAGGTTCAAGTGCTTTAGCTTTTTCTGTTGGCCGTGGCTCTCTTGATGAACGCTCAAACAGCGCATAACCTAATTCAGCCTCCATATTAGCAATCGCCATACTGACCGCAGAAGGAACACGTTTTAATGAACGCGCAGCCGCAGAAAAAGAGCCTTTATCCATAACGGCTAAAAATATCGCGATATGTTCACTTGAGAACTGCATGTTCACTCCTGATGTTTCAGTTAAATTGATATTAGCTAACTTTTTCTGTCACTATTACTGATTTATCTTACGATGCTTAACCACACTGATCCACAAAAAAAGAGAGTATCATGCAAGGTATTAAGCGAAAAATTGTCTATGTTACCGCTTATGAAGTATTTGGTTGGGTTATCTCATCGGTAGGACTGGCGCTTTTAGCCGATAGTTCAACCGCTGTTACGGGGCCACTCGCACTCATTATTACCACTATCGCGGTAAGTTGGAATTTTATTTATAACTGTTTATTTGAATTTTGGGAGAGTCGACAAAAGTCGAGAATTCGCACCTTTAGACGCCGTCTTGCTCATGCGGTAGGTTTTCAGCTTACGTTGGTGGTTTACCTTATTCCGCTGATAGCTTGGTGGCTAGGGGTTTCATTATGGCAAGCACTGGTGATGGATTTTGCACTTATTATCATCATCCCTTGCTATACATTTGTCTATAACTGGGTATTTGACAAAATTTTTGGCTTACCAAAATCAGCATTACCCGAAGATGTACCTGTTGCTTAATAAAGTGATGTAGAAGTGATCGTTATTTCGATCACTTCTCTATTGGATAAATATCTTCTAACGCAAATTGTTCAATCCCACCTTCTAATTCACAACGCCCTAACCCAATATTTTTATCATCTGCCGTCGTCCTTCTTAGCAATTTACCGGTCACTTGTGATAATGCGCTATCTAACTCCAACACACGATAATATTCCTTCATATAGCTCTCTTCACCCAATGCCATATAAACCAAAAACTCATCGCCGACTTTAATGTTCATATATACCCTTATTTTTCATTATCCTGCTAAATTCAATGATGAAAATTAGTCTAACTAATCATTATCCATTAAAAATTGACTTATTCGATATTACATTAAATTAATTTATTAGTTTCCAACTCATCATAATGATGCTGATCAGAATAAATAACAGAGTTAAATATTGAAAAAAGCGCTCAGATAAATACACCAGTAAATAGCGCGCTAAAGGAATCGAAATAAGTGATCCTAAACAAAGAATGATGGCCGTATGCACATCGGTATAGCCACCAGCACTATAAGCAATAGCAGAGCCACCTGACAAGATTGTAGTAATAAATATAGAACTACCGATCGCTTCCTTAATATTCATTTGTGCAAAACGCATAAGCACAGGTAAGACAACCAATCCCCCACCAACCCCCGTCGCCCCTAAGACAAATCCGGCACTCATACCGGGAACAAAAAGAGAACTCAGAGGAATTGATGAGCTAGGTGCCAATGATGATAACGGATGTGATGATGTAGATTTTTTGAATATTCGTTGTAAAAAAAGGAACATTGAAAAGATAATCGCCACAATCATCAGGATATTAATGCCTAATTCAACCTGCTGATAATATTGAGGTTGTGATCCCAACCAGGTTACCCCATAGCTGGCTAAAAATGTGGCCGGAAACATGATCCCTAAAATCAATAATGCTGGTTTTAATGGAATATTTCCTAAACGAAAATGAATATAAGAAGAGGAAATTTTCATTAACATCGATAATAAATTAGCGGTCGCCACTGCTGCTAATGCATTCATTCCAAATAAATAGATAAGCACAGGTAATAAGATAACACCACCCCCAACTCCCGTTGTGGTGATAACTAAACCTATAGCAGAACCAATAAGGAGTTGAGTGACCAGCAGCATCTAATTTCCTTTTGTAGAAAACATATTCAGTTTCGATTATAAGCAAAATAACTTATAACCAAAAGGAATTAGATATAACAAATAAGAATATAAAGACAGTTATTATAAAAAAGCCTCTTATTGCTAAGAGGCTTACTCGATAATTGTTTGATAACTCAGCTAGTTAATCTCAGCTAATAGACTGTCTGCTGAAAAATAGTCACCGGCTTTCGCCTTTTGCTGCAATACACCATGACAGGTAGCAACCACCTGTACTTCCATTTTCATCGCCTCCATAATGGCGATAACATCCCCTTGATTGACTTTATCACCATCGGATAATAACCAACTATGTAATATCCCTGAAATCGGTGCAGTGACCGCATTTTCCCGCACCTGACACTCTTTGTGCTCGCTAATAGCCGTGGGTATAACGGCCGAGAGTGAAAGTAATTGTGCGGGTAGCGCTAATTGATGACGACGACCATCTATTTCAATAAAGGTACGTACTAATGGTCCATTTTCTGCTGGTATACTACGAGGAAAATGACTGTTTTTTGCTTGAAAATCGCTTTCAATCCAACGAGTATGAACACTGAAGTTATCAATAAAATCAGGATGTTCCATCATTTCGCGATGAAAAGGTAATACACTGGCTACGCCTGCGATGTTAAATTCAGCTAAAGCTCGTCGCGCTCTCGCAATGGCTTGTTCACGACTTGCCCCTGTTACAATAAGTTTTGCCATCATTGAATCAAATTGACGTGATACTTGGTCATTTTCCGCCACACCACTATCAACACGAACGCCCGGCCCAGCCGGTTGACTAAATTGGCTAATTAAACCGGGGGTGGGTAAAAAACCTTTTGCCGGATCTTCTGCATTGATCCTAAACTCAAAACTATGACCACGAGGCTCAGGGGTTTCATTAATACTTAACGGTAATCCCTCAGCAATACGCAATTGTTCAATCACTAAATCAATACCGGCTGTTTCTTCAGTCACCGGATGCTCTACTTGTAGACGTGTATTCACTTCAAGGAAAGAGATTGTCCCGTTCGCACTCAATAAGAATTCTACCGTCCCCGCACCGATATAACCTGCTTTAGCACAAATGTCTTTTGCTGATTGATGAATACGTTGCCGTTGTTCATCAGTTAAATAAGGGGCAGGGGCCTCTTCAATAAGTTTTTGATTACGGCGCTGTAATGAACAATCTCGTGTACCAACTACCACGACATGGCCTAATTTATCAGCAATAATTTGTGCCTCAATATGGCGAGGCTTATCAAGAAATTGCTCAACATAGCATTCACCACGACCAAATGCGGTTACTGCTTCTCTTACCGCTGAATGGTAAAGCTCTTCAATTTCTGCCATATGATGGGCAATTTTTAGGCCTCGTCCACCACCACCAAATGCCGCTTTAATGGCGATAGGCAAGCCATACTGTTTCGCAAAATCCAGAACCTCTTTAGCATCACTAACCGGATCAGCAGTACCATTCACCAATGGTGCACCTACGGATTGTGCAATTTTACGCGCTTGAACTTTATCCCCTAATACTTCGATAGTCTGTGGATCTGGGCCAATCCAAAGGAGTCCCGCTTGCTGTACCGCTTTAGCGAAATCAGCTCGCTCAGAAAGGAAGCCATAACCAGGGTGGATCATGGTGGCTTTGCTTTTATGGGCAATTTCAATGATTTTATCTATCGCTAAATAACTTTCTTTCGGTGAGTTACCCTTTAAACCATAGGCTTCATCTGCAAGACGCACATGTAATGCATCTATATCATCATCTGCATAAATAGCAATGGACGTTGCACCATAATCCTGACAAGCACGAATAATACGAACTGCGATTTCACCTCTGTTAGCAATCAACACTCGATGCTTCACTCGTTGCTTTTGGTTAGTTGTTATCATGAGTGGCATACTCCTATCAATATTCTTGAAATAAAGTAATTGGGTTAAAACGAATTTTAGCGTTAATAGGGATTTGCCCCGCCAATGACAGATGGTATTCGGCAACTGCCCCAATTACGGGGTATCCTCCAGTGAGAGGATGATCATGAAGAAATAATACCGGTTGACCATTAATCGGTACTTGTATGGCGCCAATGCAAGTTCCTTCACTCGATAACTCTTGTTGTTGCTGACGTTCAAGCGATTTATCCCCCAATAGACGTAATCCGATACGGTTAGATTGTGGTGTCACTTGCCATAATTGTGAGGTTAATGTTTTTATCGCATCTTCTGTAAACCAATCCGTACGAGGCCCTAACACAATATCAAGGGTAACGATATCCTCTTGCTTTGGTAAACTGAAACTCGGTTGCTCTTGGCTAATAATGCCCGTTGATGCGTTATCATCGTTTAGATGAAGAATATCGCCATTTTGTAAGGCTCGAGGGCCAATCTGAGCTAAAGTATCAAACGCATAACTACCTAACACTGGGCTTAATTCAAAACCCCCTCTCACTGCCAGATAACTACGAACCCCCGCTGTAGGTATTCCTACTGTGATTTCATCTCCACTACGTATATCAATAGTTTGATAGGTAGAAAAAAAGGCTATATCTCCGGTCGTTTGTTTTAAGCTAATCGTACAATCTGCACCTGACAGCGCTATGACACAGTCTTGTTGCGCTTTTAGTATTAATCCACCTTGTGTTATTTCTAATGCTGCTAATGAAGGCGGGTTTCCCACTAAGCGATTCGCTGCATGTAACGCACATTTATCAAGTGCTCCTGATGCACTAACCCCCATTGATGCAGCACCTAAACGCCCTTCATCTTGAAATAAGGTTTGTAGACCTGCGGAAATAACATATAGCCCTTTATCCTTGTTAAAGGATAAAGCATTAATAGATTGTTTTTTCTCAGGTAATGAAACCGTCACTGGCGCTTTTTGTACATCAACAAACTGTACAGTATCACCAGGTAATAAAAATGCCGGCTGTTCACGTGAGAGATCCCACATTTTTATCTCTGTAGTACCAATTAATTGCCAGCCACCAGGGCTTTGCTGTGGGTAAACACCGCTAAATTCTCCCGCTAATCCTACAGAGCCTGCGGGGATACGTGTACGTGGTGTTTTACGTCGAGGAACATAAAGCTCAGTTTTATCAGCAATTAAATAAGCAAATCCCGGTGCAAACCCCGTAAAAGCAACTTGATAAGTTTGTTCTGTGTGTCTGCGGATCACCTCTGTCGCAGTGATCCCCAATAATTCAGCCACCTCATGCAAATCTTCTCCTTGATAATGAACGGGGATTGTTAATAAGTGACTTTGACGCATCGCGATCGCTTTTATCTCGATATTGCGCAATATTGCCACTAACTCTTTCGCCGTAATTAACCAAGGTACATATTGGATCAATAGTGTTTTTGCCGCTGGAACAATATCTTCTATCTCAGCAATATTGGCTTGCTTAATTGCTTCATAAAACGCCAATGTCTCTTTTAATGAAGTCAACTCAACTAATATGTGAGATAAATTAACAGGTAAAAAGCGCAAAATACGCCTCCCTTTTATTGCCAATAACGGATCGGGCGGCTGCTGTAATAGCATCAGGCGTTGCTTGCATAAAATAAGTCATTACGCCTCCTTTATTCCTATTGCAGATGTGAAAGGTTTTATCGCAATACCGTGTGTTATTAAGATCTCTTTGACGCTTTTTGCGAGATTAACCGCATCAGGACTATCACCATGAACACAAATAGAATCCGCCTGTATAGCAGTAAAAGTACCCTCTATCGATTCAACACCCCCTTTTTGTACTAGCTTTAACATACGCTGAGCCACCAATTGAGGATCGTGTAATACAGCCCCCTCTTGTTTGCGCGAAACAAGTGTGCCATCAGCATGATAAGCTCTATCAGCAAAAGCTTCGGCAACAACATGTAATCCTTTCTCTTTCGCAAGTGTGATCAGTGGCGATCCCGCTAAAGCCACTAATATAAGTTGTGGATCAATAGCTAAAATAGCTTCAATAACCGCTAATGCTTGGCGTTTATCATGAGCAATGGTGTTATAAAGCGCACCATGAGGTTTAACATAAGTCACCTTCATACCGACAGCTTTTGCTAAACCTTGCAAAGCGCCAATTTGATAAATGACATCAGCGGTTAATTCATCACTGGCAATATCCATATTGCGTCGCCCAAAACCCACTAAGTCAGGATAAGCAACATGAGCACCTATCGCGACTTGATGCTGTTTCGCTGCTTTTAATGTTTTTAAAATGCCTTCTGGTGAACCGGCATGAAAACCACAAGCAATATTGGCACTGCTGACAATTTCAAGCACTGCAGCATCATTGCCCATACGCCATTGACCAAAGCTTTCACCTAAATCACTATTTAAATCTACCGCTTTTATCATCGTTATTATTCTCTTAAGCAATATTGAGGTAATTGAAAATAGCGCCAACAGACATGATCCCCATATACCAAGTCAAAGCGCAGACTAAAATTGCCGACCATTGCAACCACATTGGATATTTATAGCCATTCATAAGATCTTGACGACGCCATGCAACAAAAATAAATAACGTCATACCAATAGGTAAAATCAATCCGTTGAAGCCACCAGCAAAGACTAATAAGGCAGCAGGAGCTGTTCCCATAACCATATAAATTGCCAATGAAATAGCGATAAAAATAATGGTAGCAATATTGCGTTGACGCTCTGTAATACCCTTTTTAAACACGGTTATAAACGACATAGACGTATAAGCAGCACCAATCACACTAGTCAACGCAGCTGCCCATAAAATAAGACCAAAAATTCGTAGTCCAGTTAAGCCCGCTGCATGTTGGAATGCTTGAGAAGCAGGATTAGCCGCATGGCTGGAAATATCTAGTGTCACTCCACTTGCGACAACACCTAAAATTGCTAAAAATAGGATATAACGCATTAATCCAACCACTAATATCCCTTTAGTTGCCGCGCTAGATACCGCATCGATATTTTCAATACCTGTTGTACCTTTATCGAGCAGACGATGTGCTCCTGCATAACAAATATAACCACCAACCGTACCTCCGACGATGGTTGTTATAGTGGCAAAATTAATCGTATTAGGCAGTACTGTTTGTTTTAATGCTTCACCTATAGGAGGATTGGACGCAAACATTACAAAAAGTGTTAATAAAATCATCACGATGCCAAGAACAATGATCATGCGATCAATAAAATGACTCGCTTTGCGTGAAGAGAAGATATAAATCGCCAGTAAAGCACTTAAAACCCCACCCCATTTAGGATCCAGTCCTACCATGGCATTAAGCCCTAAACCAGCCCCAGCAATATTACCGACATTGAATACCAAACCACCAAAAATAACCAATACAGCTAATAAGTATCCACTACCGGGAATTGCCTTATTCGCAATATCAGAAGCGCGCATGTTAGTCACGGTAATGACTCGCCAAATACTTTGTTGCACAACAAAGTCAATGACGATAGAAGCTAATATCCCAAATGCAAAGGCTGCTCCCATCGTCGCTGTAAAGGTAGCTGTTTGCGTAATAAAACCTGGACCAATTGCAGATGTAGCCATTAAAAAAATCGCTGCAATTAATGATGAACGCCTATTTTTTATAAATGATGGTGATGTTGTATTCACAGGATCTTGTGTAGCCATAACTGGCCCCCTTTTATCATAATTATTTTAATTATTATTGCTTAGGTAAGTAGTAAGGCAATTAGCATGCCATTGTTGAGTACGGAGTAATAATTGTTAATCAATAGATATTAGATTGTTGAACAATTAATAATAATAGATGAATAAATAAGCAAATAGATTTAAATATGCGATGATAAAAGTGCCAACAAGATCTCATTTTTAACATTTTATTGACATTTGCGTGGGGGAGTAAAAAATAGATATGCCCCAAAATAGCGCATAAAAAAGAGTTATGCGCAAAATTGGTGCATACATTTTGGCATCAAATACAGTTGATAATATAAAAATTTATTAATGATTTTGTTAACTATTTTTAATAAAAACAAGGATAAAGAGAGTGAGGAAACTAGCACAGTTGTATATTAGAGGTTATATATTATATAGCTGACTGTTAGAATAGAGGCTTCTATTACGTTTATAGCAGAAGATAATGCAGAAAAAAACATCACCACAGATCCTTTGCCAAAAAATCGCTGATATTATTCGCCAAAAAATTACTATCGGTGAATTACCTCCAGGAGAGAGGCTTTCAGAAGCTACTTTAAGCGAACAGCTTGAAATATCTCGTAATACATTAAGAGAAGTATTTCGTATATTAACCCAAGAAGGCCTATTAACCTATAAACCTAATCGTGGTGTGTTTGTTTCTGTACCAGATATGGCATCAATTATGGATATTTATCGCGTAAGAAGGCTGATTGAATGTGATGCTTTACGACATGCCTATCCAATGCACCCAGCCATTTCCCGCATGCAAGATAACGTTAATCAAGCAAAAATATTTCAACAACAAAAAGATTGGAATAGCGTTGGAACCTGTAATATGCATTTCCATACCGCTATCGTCGAGCTTTCTGATAGCCCTAGGTTATTTAAACAATATCAACTTATTTTAGCAGAATTACGATTAGCCTTTGGTTTACTCAATGATCCCCAGTTATTACATGCTCCTTATATTGAGAAGAATGAGCATATTTTAACGCTATTGATGAATGGGAAAGCGCAAGAAGCGGCAATCGAAATGGAAAGTTATTTAGAAATATCCGAGCGAACCGTATTAGCCGCTTTTTCTCGCCACAACATCTGTTAATATCAACGAAAAATAGATAGTAAAATTGCCCTCATCTAGAGCATGCTTAAATTTACAGGATTAGTTTTCAAACGCAAAAAAGCCAACCTATTGGGTTGGCTTTCTCGTCTTATTTAATGCTTG
>NZ_KV791981.1:0-423 GCF_001808035.1 Proteus sp. HMSC14B05
TTTTTTCTTTTACCTTTGTACCTTGTGTTTTTTGTAAGTCAGCTTGAGCTAATGGTGGGTTACTCATTCCTTAATTCCTTAGCCCAATAGGGCAGTGATAATGTACGTATGCCTGCCCATTCATCCGTTTTTAGGCATTCTGCATACGTTCTTAAATTTTGTTTGTAGGTTGTTCGACCAATATCTTTTGCTTGTTGGTCTAAATTGAAGACTCTAACGGGGTATCTACCGCAGTCGATAGTCGTGCTAACAACGAGAAAGACAAAAACAGGGGATTCGCCTGTTAATGATTTATATCCATCAGAATAAAAAGAGTCCTGTACGTGATATCTATATTCGTACATGGAACGGTCAAATCGTTGAATGTCAGCAGAGCTTTTTACATCAACAATCCAATGGTGCTCTTGAATGAGTTTATCTGGC
>NZ_KV791981.1:443-4759 GCF_001808035.1 Proteus sp. HMSC14B05
AATAAATGCTACTTTCAGCTACTCCGTTAGCTTCCAAACACCATTTAGCAGGAGGGTATGCCATTACACTGTCCCTCATGAGTAGTAACTTCCTGTTATCGTCATGAGTGATTGGTGTGATACCTTCCTTTTCACACATTTCGAGAAATTCCTTTTCTTCTTCTTTCCCTTTGTTGGTCCGTCTATTTACATCAGGACCTATCTTGTATCGCTTACTGTATTCATCAGGTTCTAACAAAAGACAGTGGATAGCGGTCCCGAAATCTAGTGACTTTATTTTTTCTTCATCAACTGGCGCATCCCTTTGCCAGACGAAATTAGCGGGAACCTCACTTATTAAATCCAGCTGAGATTTGCTGATTCCTAATCCATGGTGATAGTCCTCATTTGAAATGTCGTAATAGATACCGGGTTTCACGACATCCTCCTACGTTCCTGATAGTTCTTTAACTCCTTGTAAAGACCATCAATTGTCATATCGAAAACGCTGTCACTCCATTGACTGGTAATATCCTTTGGTAATCCATCAACCACATTAAATGCGACATTACTTAACTCAGCGTCCTTTGCATCAATCCATGATGCTTCTTCTTGTTTGCGTTCTTCCCTTGCGTCAAGTTCATGGTAAGGATTCACGCAACCCTCCTGAAATACAACTCATTGAGTATCTTTGCGACTACTTCCCCTCGTCCTGAGAGATGAATAGCTGCTGCGAGTGACTTTGCGTCATACTGATTAATGATGTAATCAACGACTTCTGACGGCTCAGGTTGGTAATACTGAGTAAGTTCCCTGAATGATTCTGTTTCAATGCGGACATCGTTAAGATTCTGAAAGGCTATTTCCGTGCCATTATTTCGGTTTCTACTGGTCATATCTGCATAGGTGTAACGTATAGTCAGTGACATACTTTCCTCCCGTAAGCCATCTTCTGTAGTTGACTCGCCAACCGCCAGACATCCTTGTTATTAGTTGAAACGGCAATCCTTGCCGCTTGACGTGCGAGTTGTAAAAAAGGCGTAGTGATACGCACCGCCATGCAATCACGCATAGCGCTGTAATAGTTAGTTTTCATTGTTACCTCGCTAGGTGAGCGATAGGATGGTTATCTGGTGTTGGTGCGGTGGGTATTAGTAGTTCATTGTCATGTGGGGGATTTTATTACTAGCAACTAACTTAATAAATTCAGTCGCTAATTTTTCATCAAATCCGTTACTTACTAAGGCTTGTAAGGTTTCTTGGTTATACTTGCGACGATGCTCCTTATCTGCCTGACGTTTAGCTTCTTCCTGACGCTTACGTTCTTCTTCTGCTAATCGCGCTTGTTCTGCTTCCTGTGCTTTCTTGCGCTCAGCTTCGATAGCTAATTGCTTCTCGCGTTCTGCTCGTTCCAGTGCTTCTCTAGCATCACGCTCTGCCTTTTCCTTGGCTTCTTTCGCCGCTTGCTCTGCACGCTGAATAGCTTCTTGCTTTTCACGCTCAGCGCGTTCGGCAGCTTCTTTTACTTCACGTTCACGTTTAGCTGCTGCTTCAATTTCTTGCTGTGCTTTACGTTCAGCTTCGAGTCTTGCCTGTTCCGCAGCTTGTTGTTTCATTTCTTCTTCACGAGCAATGCGCTTGCGTTCTTCTTCGGCTTTGCGTAAATCAAACAATTCGTTCATTTGCAGAGCTTCTTCGTGATCAACTTCGATTTGCTTCTTAAGTGCTTCGGCTTCTTCGCGAGCTTTTTCTTGCTCTTCCCACTCTGTTAGTGGCTTGCGAATTTCTGTGCTCAATGCATCTAATTCGTCACGAAATAACTTACGACTAGCATCAACTTTTTTGGGTAGCTCTTTTAACTTATCGACAACTGCTTTACCTTCCTTGTCGATATACGTTTTTGTTTGAGCAACTTTGTACGCCAGAGAAGCGAATGCTTTTCGGTTTTTAACTACTGATAAATCGCTATCGAGTTCTTTTCGTTCTTCTTCTGCAAGAGATTTAATGCGCTCTAGCATCTGATTTACTTTTTCTGGTGCCGTAAACAAATCTAGCGCCGTAGCTTGTTCAATTACGACTAATTCATTTGCCATTTCCTATGTTCCTTATGTGCGTATTCCTCACTATTAATAGCGATATGAATGATTAAGTGGTGGGTTACTGCTGACTGAGGGTTTTAGAGTTTTGCTACAACTTCGTCATAATTAACTTCAAAGTCTTCGCAGGTTTCTTTCAAGTCGTTAAAGTTAATTGCGTGATTTAAGGCGCTAACTTCATCCTGAGTTAGTTGTTCATCTCGGTAGTCATTAAATCCAACTGATAACAACTTACCGCCTAATATCTCCGTTCCTGCGTTTACAGACGGCTCTCTACCATCTTCATACTCAACTACGAATGTCATTTTTCCCATGTCATACTCCCTCCTAACTATTTAATTAGTCCGTACACATGATTAATGTCGTTAAGTCCTTCCCTATCCAACTCTAAGTATGAATCCCATCTATCCAAACCTTTATGATGCGTCCTTACCAATTGCCAGCGCCAACCATCAGCATGTCTAACTCGTCTTACATACCTGATTGTTGTGACCCAATATTCATCATTAGGGCCATTTGGAACCAGTGAATCAAACTCGACTCGAACAGCTCTAAATAATTTCGGCATGGGTAACTTTCCATTGTGGAAATCATCTATTGTCATACTCCCTCCGTTATTAACGGGTAACCAAATAACCTTGGCTTTTAAGGTACTTGATTATATTTTCTTCACTAATAGCTGTTCTGAGTATTTCAGTTTGATACCACTCTGGAATTGAAATATCAGCCACATCGGTGACCTTTACCTCCATTACTCCAACCCCAGAACTACAATCAGCTGACGAGCACAAAATCGTAATTTCCATCTCTATCTCCTATCTATTAATCAACTCACCACAGCCCACAGAATGGACTGTAATTAGTTAACTGCGCCTGCTTTTAACCACGTCAGGCGAGGTGGTTCCTCACTTTCCACAGTCAAGGAAAATTGATATATTGGTTATTCCACAGTCAATATAAGGAATGATTTAAATGGCTATGTTTATAGTGAGAGTGGAATTACCTGATGCTAATTATTCAGACTATCAGGCTCTATATGATTTAATGGAAAGCTACGGATTTTCAAAGCAAATAACTGGTGATAATGGTGTAGTATACGATCTCCCTGATGCTGAATATTACTGCAATGGAGATTATGATATTGAAGCCGTAAGTAGCACAGCCTTCCAAGTAGCCCAATCAGTTAGAGCTAATGCTAAAGTTCTTGTAACTGAAGCTGAAAGAATTAGATGGACGGGGCTTGTTTACTACTAAAGTCACAACCAATAGAACCACTACCACACATTTCAGGTTTTGGTTTTTCGCTCTCCAAGGTCACAAATGCCTTTCTAACTCTATGACCTAATTCCAAAATATCATCACGAGTTAATTTAAAATTGCGTCGATAACTATCAACTAGCAAGGTTGATAGAACCGAACGAGCCGATTCTTGAGACGCTTCTGTTAAATCTTCAAATTTCATCTTACTTCTCCTATTTATCTCGCCGTCACCCCGAACTCACTGCTCGGCTGTTTTGCTTTAACTCCTGAAAATACTGCTACATTAGGTAAGCAGCAGTTATCTCCACTTGGATAATGCTTTGTTGGTTTTAGAGAGAGAACAGGGCGTTCTTTCTTCTCTTTCACTGAGTTAGCTTTAGCAATCTCTTTTTCTTTCAGTTTGTTAGCTCTGAAAGATGCATATCTAGCATATTGCCTAGCCTTGAATGAGTTACTGTTAACTTTCTTAACTCTAACTGGTGTTGGATTGCCTTTAAATTTCTTTGGTGGTTGATAGTAAATTTCCACATAACCTCCGTTATTCTTTTACTTACCATAGGTCACTCATTGAATGACCTATAATTAGTATTCTTGCGCTTACATACCTAACATCTGCCAGTGTTGCCTATTCCCATCTGTAATCACTCTCGTGCAGTAGTAACATTCTCACTAGCCAGATCGTGCCTAGTGATACGTCGCATTTTTGCGTAAGGGTCTAAACAGGGTAGGTATGCTGTTTCGACTTTCCAAATTGTTAAAGAACATTAGGCTGTATTTCATGTTGCTTGCCTTTGATGTGTTATATATTGAACTATAAGTACGGATTAATCAAGACCAAAAGTACGAATGATTTATTAAATCACGAACTATTGGTTCTATTCTCTTGAATTTAAAAGTAATTTATTTTCAAATAAATCTCAGATTGGAATGCAGATCACTTCTTTGGTGGGGAGAGGGCACAAAAAAGCCCTCGCGGGGAGG
>NZ_KV791982.1:0-148374 GCF_001808035.1 Proteus sp. HMSC14B05
TAGCTTTTACCCGAGCAATAGCAGCAGCCACAGCAGCTTTACGTGGATCGGTTTCCATCTCAGCCGGAGTTTCAGCAGGAGTGTCTATTTCTGCAGTTGCTTGCGCTTGTTGGGCTTTTTTAGCTTTTACCCGAGCAATAGCAGCAGCCACAGCGGCTTTGCGCGGATCGGTTTCCACTTCAGCCTGAGCCTCAGCAGGAGTGTCTATTTCTGCGTTTGCTTGCGCTTGTTGGGCTTTTTTAGCTTTTACCCGAGCAATAGCAGCAGCCACAGCGGCTTTGCGAGGATCAGTTTCCACCTCTGCCGGAGTTTCAGCCGGTGTGTCTACTTTTGCAGTTGCCTGCGCTTGTTGAGCTTTCTTAGCTTTTACGCGAGCAATAGCAGCAGCCACAGCGGCTTTGCGCGGATCGGTTTCCACTTCAGCCTGAGCCTCAGCAGGAGTGTCTATTTCTGCGTTTGCTTGCGCTTGTTGGGCTTTTTTAGCTTTTACCCGAGCAATAGCAGCGGCCACAGCAGCTTTGCGCGGATCGGTTTCTACCTCAGCATCAGCCGGAGTTTCAGCAGGTGTGTCTATTTCTGCGTTTGCTTGCGCTTGTTGGGCTTTTTTAGCTTTTACGCGAGCTAATGCTGCCGCTACAGCGGCTTTGCGCGGATCACTTTCTGCATCGGCGGTGGTATGGGTATTTTGTGGTACCTGTTGTGCCAATTTAGCAGCTTGTTTTGCTCGGGCTTCTTCTTTACGTTTTTTGCGTGCAGCAATAGCCGCTGCGTTGTCAGGTTGTTCTCCTGCTTTAACAGCAATAATTTTGCCAATGCTATGTTTTTCTTTTACACGAGAAAGTGCAGATTGCACTTCATTTTGTTGGTGATCATCAAGCTTAACTGCAGCACGTTGATGTCTTGCCTCACGTTCAAGCTTTTCTCGTTCCATACGGATTTTTTTCGCTTCAAAGCGTGCCTTAGCTTCAGCCGCTCGCTTAGCTTCCGCATCAATTTCTCGTATTTCTGCTTTTTCTTGGCGGTAATATTGCACTAATGGAATATTACTAGGGCAGACAAAAGCACAAGCCCCGCACTCAATGCAGTCAAATAAATTATGTTGTTGCGCTTTCTCATGCTCTTTCCCTTTACTAAACCAGTAAAGTTGTTGTGGTAGTAAACCACTAGGGCAGGCGTCAACACATTGACCACAACGGATACAGGCTTCTTCAATATTATCTGTATCCATCTCTTCTGGAGAGGGAATTAATAAGCAGTTAGTAATTTTTATAACGGGGGCATTTAAGTCAGGTAAGGTGAAGCCCATTAAAGGCCCCCCCATAATGACCATCTGCTCAGAGCCAGCAACAAAGCCTGCTTGTTTTATAAGTGCATAAATAGGAGTACCTAAACGTGCCCAAAAGTTACCTGGGGTTTTAGCCCCTTGTCCAGTTACGGTGACGACACGTTCAATTAAAGGTTCATCATCGATAATGGCACGTTTAATTGCCACTACCGTCCCCACATTTTGCATTAATACGCCAATATCAGAGGAGCGACCGCCAGAAGGAACTTCTTTGCCCGTTAATATTTTGGTTAACTGTTTAGCGCCTCCAGATGGATATTTGGTAGGGATCACCCGAATAAAAATACGTTTTTCATTTGTGAGTGCTGCTAATGCTTGTTTTAAGGCGGCAATAGCTTCAGGTTTGTTATCTTCAATACCAATCAGCACTTCATCCGGTGACAGTATATGCATTAATATCTGACAACCCGCAATAACTTCATCTGCGTGCTCTTGCATAAGTCTGTCATCAGCTGTGATATAAGGCTCACATTCAGCGGCATTTATGATGAGCGTTTTAACTAAATCACCACCACCTTTTAATTTTGTGGCTGTTGGAAAACCCGCTCCCCCTAATCCAGCAATGCCTGCTTCATGAATACGGGTAAGCAATACTTCTTTACTTTGTGATTGATAGTCAACTAGCGGTGATTTTTCTCGCCATTCGTCTTTACCATCAGAGACAATTTTCACTGCAATTTCAGGCAGACCAGAAGGGTGAGTGCTTGGAAATGGCTCTATTGCCGTAACCGTACCTGATATAGAAGCATGAACAGGTAATGTTCTTCCTACGCCACGAGTTAAGGCTTGGCCTTTTAAAACATGATCACCCACTTTAACGCAAAGTTGCCCAGGAGTACCTAAGTGTTGATGAATAGGGATGGTAACCTCATCCGGTAACTGGGCAATACGCATAGGCGTGCGACTTGATTGTAATTTCATTTCGGGAGGATGAATACCGCCTTTAAAATCCCAAATTTTATCTTTTTTAAATAACGAAAAGAGATTAAACATGAGCGTTATCCTCCGTCTTTAATGACGGTTCATCTTCGGGTGTTTCTTCTGGCTCTGCAGGAATATTTCTTACAGGGATAGTATTTAAATCCCATTTCCAATTAGAGGTCGTCATTTTCACAGGAACTAAAGTAATACAGTCTGTTGGGCAAGGTGGAACACATAAATCACACCCTGTGCAGAGATCTTCTATTATGGTGTGCATTGCACGAGTAGCGCCGACGATGGCATCCACTGGGCATGCTTGAATACATTTTGTGCACCCGATGCAGTTGTCTTCATCAATTAAAGCCACTTTTCTCACCGGATTTAATGCTTCTTCATCACCGTCAAGTGGTTGTGGATCAACCCCCATCAGTTCGGCAATTTTTAACATAACCTGTTCACCGCCCGGTGCACAACGGTTAATCATTTCTCCATTATTAGCTACCGCTTCTGCATAAGGGCGACAACCAGGATGACCACACTGACCACACTGACTCTGTGGTAATATGGCATCAATTTTTTCCACAATAGGATCTTCTTCTACTTTAAAGCGACGAGCGGAATAACCTAAAATCAGGCCGAATAGAAGCCCTAGCACACCCAGTACACCAATTGCTATCCATAAAGAATTCATTACAGTTTCACCAAACCACTAAAACCCATAAAGGCAAGAGACATTAAACCCGCAGTAATTAAGCCAATAGAAGAGCCTTTGAAAGGAGCAGGAATATTGGCGACAGCCAGTCTTTCTCTAATGGCTGCAAATAACACCATAACTAAGGAGAATCCTACCGCAGCACCAAAACCATATACTGCTGATTGCATAAAGGTATGTGATTGATTGATATTCAGTAATGCGACCCCTAATACGGCACAGTTGGTGGTAATTAAAGGTAAGAAAATCCCCAATAGACGATATAACGTTGGACTCGTCTTTCTTACGACCATTTCTGTAAATTGCACCACAACAGCAATCACTAAAATAAAGCTGAGTGTACGTAAATAGAGTAAGTCTAAGGGAACTAAAATAAAGGTATCCATTAGCCAAGAGCTAATAGAGGCAATCGTCATGACAAACGTTGTCGCAAACCCCATTCCTATCGCGGTTTCTAATTTTTTTGATACACCCATAAATGGGCATAAACCGAGGAATTTGACGAGTACAAAGTTATTCACCAAGACGGTACCAACGAATAAAAGCAAGTAATCAGTCATTGCTATGCCAAAATTGTTAAAAAATGGAGAAAAAGCCTCATAAAATAAAGAGGCTAAACGGGCGAGTATAATATCAAGCTGAAATGTATGAAGTTATCGATCTTGTGTGAAAGTTTCACGGACACGCTTAGCATATTTGATATAAGGCACAAAGCAGACAGTTGCCATAACGGCCCATAATAGTGACTTAACCGCGGTTTGATCATCAACAGGGGCGAAACCGAAACTTTTTATCGCCAACAATAAGTTAATTAATAACCAAATAATAAATAAACGAGGAAAATTTTTAGCGCGGTAAAAGAACTGTCTTAATAAATAAGCGGTAAATGCAAACATCGCCCATGTTGTTAACACGGAAAGATACCAGCTTGATACCACATGAAAAGGTAGCTGGTGGATAATCGAAAAATCTGAAAAATATCGTATTAAATATAAAACAGACATTAAACCTAAGCCCACTATCGACAACAGCAAATAAGCCAAAGGGGCAAGTAACCAACCCGTAATAGGGGCTTTAGGGGATTGCTGGGGCAAAACGTTTGTCTGAGGTTTTAATTTCATTAATCAAAGATCCTACTATTATACTAAGTTCTAAACGAGATATTATCACAAACTTTGTTATTATTTATTTAGCTGTAGAAGTGAAAGTCATTTTTCATTTATAGAATAAAAAGATAAAAGCGGGATAGGGTTATGACAAAAAATTTAAACGTGGGGATTATAGGCTATGGTTATGCAAGTAAAACCTTTCATGCTCCCCTGATCTGTACCACTGAGGGGTTAACACTATCAGCCATTTCAAGCTCTGATAAAAGTAAAGTTATCGCTGATTTTCCTAATATTACGGTGTATGCCAACCCACAACGACTGATTGATGATCCAGACATCGATTTAATTGTTATTCCAACACCTAATAACACTCACTATACCTACGCCTCACAAGCCTTAAAAAACGGTAAACATGTTGTTGTCGATAAACCTTTTACTTTGACACTCGATGAAGCAGAAAAATTGGCACAACAAGCGAAAGAAGCTAAGAGATTACTCTCAGTTTTTCATAATCGTCGTTGGGATGCCGGTTTTCTTACCGTTCAAAAATTACTCGCCGATAAAACATTAGGTGAAGTCAGTGCCTATGAAGCGCATTTCGATCGTTTTAGACCCGCTGTGCGCCAACGTTGGCGTGAAGATGCCGGACTTGGTGGAGGACTTTGGTACGATCTGGCCCCTCATTTACTAGACCAAGCGGTATGTCTTTTTGGTCAACCTTATGCAATCACTGCTGATATTGCTCAGTTGCGCCCTAATGCTAAAAATGCTGACTACTTTCATACACTATTAGACTATGGTCATCTGAAAGTTATTTTACATGCCTCTATGTTGGTTGCCTCACCTACGCCTATTTTTGCTATTCATGGGACCAAAGGCAGTTATGTAAAATATGGTTTAGATACCCAAGAAGATGCATTAAAAGCGGGTTATCTTCCGACTGAAATGTATAACTGGGGGGCTGATCCTCAAGAGGGTGAATTAACATTATCGACAGAGAGTGGTGAATTAGTAACAACAAAGTTACCGACTCTATCAGGTAATTATCCCGCTTATTATCAGCAAATTTATCGTGCGATTGCATTTGGTGAAGAGAGTCCTGTTACTGTGTCACAAGCCATTAATGTTATGCGTTTAATTGAAGCCGGTAGCCTTTCAAATCAATCAAAAACCACAATTAAGCTGTAAACATTAGGGAGTGACGAAAACCATGTCTTGGTGGCAAAAGCTAAAAATTGACTCTTTTTTAATGATTATGATCTTGGTGGTCATACTCGCAACATTATTACCTGCGCAAGGTGAGATAAAAGTCATCTTTCAACATCTCACTACGGCTGCGATTGCCTTATTGTTTTTTTTGCATGGGGCAAAGCTTTCTAGAGAAGCGATATTGTCAGGACTTGGTCATTGGCGCTTACATTTAGTGGTTTTTGCCAGTACTTTTGTTTTATTCCCATTACTAGGGTTGGGACTACAGTTTATGGTGCCTGACTGGATGTCACCTACCGTTTATATGGGATTTTTATATCTTTGTGCTTTACCTGCGACAGTACAATCCGCTATTGCCTTTACTTCTGTTGCTGGTGGTAATGTAGCAGCGGCAATCTGTAGTGCATCAGCATCAAGCATTTTAGGGGTATTTTTATCCCCTGTGCTGGTGGGTTTTTTAATGGAAACACAAGGCTCTGCTGAGCATTTTGATACTGCGGGGGCGATACAATCTATTTTATTACAACTAATGGTGCCTTTTATTATCGGTCATTTATCTCGTCCATTAATTGGCCGTTGGGTTGATAATCATAAGATGTTAGTGAATAGAACCGATCGCTCTTCTATTTTGCTGGTGGTTTATGTTGCATTTAGTGAAGCCGTCGTTGAAGGTATTTGGCATAAAATTGACGGTTGGTCATTATTAACTATCACCATTGTCAGTTGTGTATTACTGGCTATTGTACTTGTTATTAATATTTATAGTGCAAGATGGCTTGGCTTTAATAAAGCTGATGAAATCACGATTGTATTTTGTGGCTCGAAAAAGAGCTTGGCGAATGGAGTTCCCATGGCAAATGTACTATTTCCCGCAGCAACGGTGGGGATCATGCTATTACCGCTGATGCTATTTCATCAAATTCAATTAATGGTTTGTGCCATATTAGCTCAGCGTTATGCTAATCAAGCTAAAAAACACCATCAGTAGTCACTGTAAAAATAGAGCAAAAGATAAAAATACCGCCTTAGCAATAAGGCGGTATTTTTTCGTTAATATTAACCTAAACTCACTTTTTTAATTAATGCATCACGTTCAGCTTGGCTAATAAAAGCCATAGTAAGACCATTAATTTGTGCTTGGCGAATTTGTGCTGCGGTTAAACCCGCCGCAGGAGCAGCAACAGTATACTCATGTTTTAACTCAATACCTTCCACGGCCGGATCGTCAGTATTGAGTGAGGCGATAATACCGTGCTCTAAGAACTTCTTAAGAGGATGTTGTGCTAAAGAGGCAATAGTACTGGTTTGAATATTTGAGGTTAAGCAAGATTCAATACCAATTTGGTGCTCTGCGAGATAATCCATCAAACGGGGATCTTCAATGGCTTTAACACCGTGACCAATACGACTTGCCCCTAATTCTTTAATCGCGTGCCAAATACTTTCAGCACCAGCCGCTTCACCTGCATGAACGGTGATCTTCCAACCAGTATCACGAGCACGATTAAAGTGAGGTTGGAATAAATGCCCAGGGAAACCTAATTCATCGCCAGCTAAATCAAGTGCGGTGATTTTATCTTGATGTTTTAATAGACCATTTAATTCTTGCTGGCAGGCATTTTCACCAAAAGTACGGCTTAAGATGCCGATTAAACGGATCTCAACATCATAAGTGTGTAAGGCACTTTGTACACCATCAATAATTGCTTCAACAACACCTTCAATCGGTAATTGATGCTTCATGGCCATATAGTAAGGTGAAAAGCGTAATTCTGCGTAATCAATACCTGCATTAGCAACATCGACGACGTTCTCATAAGCAACACGGCGACAAGCGTCTAAATCGGCGAGTACAGCAACGCCCCAATCTAGCTTTTGTAAAAAGCTCACTAAGCTAGGCTCATTTTTAGTTATCTGCACATGTGGGCGCAATGTTTCTAGCTCATAGGCAGGTAGGGCAATATTATGTTGTTGCGCTAAATCTAAAATTGTTTCCGGACGGATGTTTCCATCTAAATGGCGGTGCAAATCGGTTAAAGGCAACTGTGTGTCAATCACGTGTTATTTTCCTTTTTAATAATAATAATGAAAATCCACTTGTTATGGTGACTTTCTTTTAAGGGGAATAAAGTAATAAATTGCCTATTATTATGAATGATTTTCAATTGATTCACTATAAATTAAACTAAAGTTGCTTATTTTTAATACATAAAGAGGCGTTTTTTTTGTATTTTTCGATGATAAAAATTATTTTCAAATTAATACTGTACATTTATTATCTTTATTTTTCAGTATAGTTGATGCTTCTTATCAACTTGGCTGAAAATGTAATTTTTCCTTTAAAAACAAATATATCATACTTTTTGATATAAGCTATCAGATATACTGATAGGTGTTAGTAAGAATTAAGAATGTCTATTAGCGGAAGGGCTGATTATCTAATTATAAATAAAGTGATTGTTTTATTAATTATTGTTAATAATATTGGGATATTAAAAAATAACAAATCTATTATATTTAATAAGGAAGTGAACAAACAAAATAAAATCATAATATATTCTTGCTAGAAAAAGGCTAATCACTTTATTTTTAATATTGCATATATTGGAGCGAGAATATGAATGGAAAATCAAATAATAGTTTAATAAATAATGATAGTAATAAACAAATAGCTAAACCAATAATTCCGCCACCATCTGCTAACCCTACTTTAAGTTCACAAATGGAGACAGGAGATGGCAATGTTGCTTTAGATTTAGTTGTGGTAATAGATACAAGTGGCTCAATGGCTGATGAATCTTCTGATTTAAGTCAACAAATAGATGATGCTGTTCAAAAGGTATTAGGACGTTGCCCATCAAGTTTAAGAGTCACTTTTTTAGGAATAGAAGGTACGTGGGATAATACTAAGTTCGATCGCTCAGTGACTGACTATTTAATGACACAAGGTGTATCTGCTCACAAACTACAAGCAAGAGCGCCATTTAAAGAGGCTGATGGACGAGATCATGCTGGAAATAAAGAAGATTTATGCCGAGCCGTCATTGATGTGTGTAAATATTTCGATTGGCGAGATGGCGCTCGTCGAGCAATTTTTGTCTTAGGTGATGAAGGTATGGAAGGTGGCGGAGGTGTATTAACACAAGCCGCTGTGCTTAAAAACAATGAGGCAATAGTGGTTGCTAGAAGCGAAAAAGTAAAAGTATATACTTATCAGGGAACGCCTAATGATGATCCCTCTAATGTGGATCGCTTTCCTACTATTGCTGATAGAGATAACATCACGAAAGAGTATGTACGCTTAGCGCAGATGACGGGAGGACGCTCTTATATATACACAACAGGTATCGCTAATTTTTCTTTAGTTCTGCAAGAAATTCTATGTGACAGTTTAACATTACCTAAACTTCCTGATCTGAATAAAGATAATTCAACGTGTCGTCATGTTTGTGAAGAGCTCTCTACTATTATATCAACAGTTAATACCCTTGCAGAAATAATGCATAAAGCGATTGATTCATGTTGTAAAGATGATTGGGGCACACGCGAAGTGTTTAAGCCCAATTGTGATTGTTAATAACAATAAAAAGCCCCTTATCATAAGAATGGTGATAGGGGGCTTTATTGATTAGTGACTGTGACTGTATGGTATCAGTGACTAAAATTAATTGTTTTCAGCAGGTGCTGCTGGGATCTCAACTTGTGGCTCTTCTATTGCATCATTTTGATCTGGCTCTTCTGAATATTCAGGATAATCAGAGTCATCATAATCATAAGAAGAAGCACCCGCACCGAATAACATCGCCGCTAAACCTAACATTTGAGGGGCTTGTGTTACTTCCATAAACTCATCAAAGCTGTAAGTTTTACCGTTCATAGTAAATTTATCAGCAGCATAGTTCAGGTTTAAAGACAGTTTATTACCGTCTTGTGATAACAGCATCAATGGCAGAGCATCTTTCTCGTCTTGAGAAATTTGATTGATATTTTGCTGTAATTCAGTTTTTAACTGTGCCATGTCGTTAGCGGTTGTTTTCTGAATTTCAGCTTTATCTTCGTCTGTTAAGCCTTTTTCAGAATAACGCATAACATCAAGGTATTGTGTGGTACTACGGAACTCCGTTAGCATTGGTACAGAAAGATCGATATTAAAATCGATATTATTAAACAATTCATTAAACAGAACTGAAGGCGCCTTGTCTTCTTTTTTCAGTGCATCAGCATTGAACGCATTTAAATCTAACTTAAAGTTTAGTTTGCTTGCGCCACTGCTATTGGTAAGCGATGCTTCATCGATACGGAATACTAAACCTTTTTCCAAAACATCACGTACAGCTTGCTCAATCATCGCTGAATTATCGTATTTATTTTGATTCCAAGGTAAGAAGGTGCTGTTATAAACTTTTGTTAATAGCAACATCGCATCTGGATCTGCTTTATCAATTGAGTAAGCAAATTTACCCGCACCAAAATCAAAACCACCAACATTAAGAGATTTAAAACTATAATCTTGAGTGATAAAGAATAATTTATCTTTAATTTGGCTCTTAGTAGCAAGAGAAGTATCTTTTAAAGTGAAATTAGATGACTTATCTTGGCTCGTAAAGGTAATATCGCCAAAGTTCAGTGTTTGTGTATCAAATAGATATTGATCGTCTTTAACTTTAGTTCCTTCGACAGAGCCTGCAATATTTTTCAGCGTAAAGGTTTCATCATTACCTTTCTTAACAATGACTTCATCACCTTTTACTGCTGTTGAGATGTTTGTTGCATTTTTATCGGAAGAAAAATCAATCTGAAACGCAGATGTTGTTAACTGGCTACCTTCTTTGCTGTAATTAATAGGATTTATGTTAACTTTACCCGATACACTGCCATCAAACGATAAAGAAGAGTGCATATCAATAAATGATGGCTCTTTGGTCAACTTAAATAGATCTTTAGTGGTCTCATTATTCACTAAAGTATTATTCATTGCTGCTAACTTAGGAGCTAGATTAAATTGAGCAATATCAGAAAGAGGGAATGGCCCATGGTCAATATCCGTCTTAAAGAGCACTTCTTCTACTTTTTTATCTTCATCTGATTTGGCATGCTCTGAAATCACAACCGCAAGATCAGCAGTAGAAGTAAAGACGCCTTTCTTATAGTCACGAATTTCAAGTTTAATATCCGCACCTAATTGGCTTTCTTTAGCAAGTTGCGCTAATTGAACGTTAGTGCGTTTGGTTTCTTCCTGTAAGCGGCTTTCAATTTTACTGCCCATGTACCATGATGCACCGGTCCAAACAACACCTAGTGCAACAATAACACCAACAGCGACAAGCGATTTCTTCATAATTCTAGTCCATCCTCTGTGTATGCTTCGTAGCATACGTTCTTAAGATTGTTTTGCTACCCTTAAACAATCCAACAAATTGGTTTTGGTTATCAATACTCTGAATATGAATATAGATAATTAGCGTATATTAATTGCTATCTATATTCTCTGTAAATATAGATTTAGTGAAATAAGAACGCAATCAGAACTTACTTAGTTATAAGCTAACACAATGAGTTTAAAGAGAAATAATTATAGATAACTTAAATAAGGCAATTAAAGATAAAAATGTCGTTTTTTGGTCTTTTTTGGATTAAAAGTATATTTATTTAAGCCATATTTGTATTTATGATACAGAATAAAAGCTTGTAATTAATATGGTTATAAATAGAGAGCAAAAACACCAATATTATCGTGAGCCAACCTCATTTAATCAGAAAAATCAACCAATTTCATTCTGTTATAAATTTCATAAGCTCGCTTTAGCTCTCATATTTATTATTCTATTTATGGCATGATAGCTGTATCCGAGTTATTTACTAGAAAGTAATTCGGAACTAATCAATTATTCTGTGTACTTAAGGAGATTGAAATGGCAGCCACTCGCATTGAAAAAGACTCAATGGGACAAATCGAAGTACCAGCTGACCAGTTATGGGGAGCTCAAACGCAGCGTTCTCTAGAACACTTCCGTATTTCAGTAGAAAAAATGCCTGTTGCACTGATCCACGCGCTTGCTTTAACCAAAAAAGCCGCCGCCGGTGTCAATATGGATCTCGGGTTATTACCTAAAGAACGTGCAGATGCAATTATTGCTGCTGCTGATGAAGTGCTGGCAGGTAAACACCCAACTGAATTCCCATTAGCAATCTGGCAGACCGGTTCTGGCACTCAATCAAATATGAATATGAATGAAGTGTTAGCTAACCGTGGTAGTGAGATACTCGGTGGTATCCGTGGCATGGAACGCAAAATTCATCCGAATGATGATGTTAACAAAAGTCAAAGTTCAAATGATGTGTTCCCAACGGCCATGCATGTCGCTGCTGTTATCGCATTACGTCAGGATTTACTGCCGGAATTAAAATCATTACTGAAAGTATTTAAAGAGAAAGCAGAAGCTTTCCATGATATCGTCAAGATTGGTCGTACTCACCTGCAAGATGCGACACCACTTACATTAGGTCAAGAAATCTCCGGTTGGGCGGCGATGCTTGAGCATAATATCAAACATATCGAAGATTCAGTTCCTCATGTGTGTGAGCTTGCGTTGGGAGGAACGGCGGTTGGTACAGGATTAAACACACATCCTGAGTACGCAGTTCGCGTTGCTAAACGTATCGCTGAATTATCAGGTCAGCCATTTGTCACGGCTCCTAACAAATTTGAAGCATTAGCAACCTGTGATGCACTGGTTCATTCTCATGGTGCGTTAAAAGGTTTAGCTGCCTCATTAATGAAAATAGCTAATGATGTACGTTGGTTAGCATCTGGCCCTCGTTGCGGTATTGGCGAAATTTCTATTCCAGAAAATGAGCCAGGTAGCTCCATTATGCCAGGTAAAGTGAACCCAACTCAGTGTGAAGCGTTGACCATGCTGTGCGCTCAAGTTATGGGTAATGATGTTGCTATCAATATCGGTGGTGCTTCAGGTAACTTTGAACTGAACGTATATCGCCCAATGATTATTGATAACTTCCTACAATCAGTGCGTTTATTGGCTGATGGTATGCGTAGCTTTAACGAGCATTGTGCTATTGGTATTGAACCAAACCGTGAGCGTATTAATAAATTATTGCATGAGTCTTTAATGCTGGTTACGGCATTAAATACCCATATCGGTTATGACAAAGCTGCAGAGATCGCGAAGAAAGCTCATAAAGAGGGCTTAACGCTGAAAGAATCTGCACTGAAACTGAACTACCTGACAGCAGAAGAATTTGATAGCTGGGTACGTCCAGAAGATATGGTTGGTAGTATGAAAAAATAAGCAATTATACGCTTATTTTATCTAGTACAATATTGGATCCCGCTATCCCAGATAGCGGGATTTTTTTCTATTGCTTATTTTTCAAGATATAAATGTAAGCGTGGAATAAGTAATTGTAACTTTTTGGCTTTAGGACGATGGCGAATTTGAATATTATTCACATCATAATCAGCTAATTCACCTATTATGGGCTTAAAGTCTGACTCTTTATCAATGTAGAAAGCTAATAATGGTAGGGGACAAGCATATTGTACCTGTTTTTGTTGCTCCGAATACCAAACTCTGGCAATAGGTTGGACTTTCACTGGACGCTTAATTTTTAATTTGGCATTTTCCGGGAGTTGTGAAAGGGTCATTATCTCTTTATCGATACGTTCAGCCCATTGTTCACTAGTATAAGGAGGTACGGCGCGATTGGCCTCTCGACTTTTTTCTAGCTGAGCTAACACATCATTACGAGTTAAGTTTTTTATAATGTTTTTATTGGCCCAGCCAAAACGTACTGTATCAGGATCAGAAAGTAGGGTGAGGGTGCGATAAGCATTAAGTGTAATTAAGCCTTTTAGCTGATTATGGACAAAATCAAAACGTTCTTCTTTCGAAATACCAGACTCTTTCGTCACAATATCTGAAAGTTGTTTTTTTAATGAATTAATGCTCTCTACTTGTGTTTTTACATTCTTAAATACAGGATTGCTGACACTAAAACAGAGTACCCCCGGTAAACGTATCGCACGCTTGCTACTGACATGTGGGGCATTATCATAGATAAAGAGATTGGTCATTAATTTTAAAGAGAGTTCTAAAGCATCAAGATCATAACTAGGTGACACTGTAACATTTGTTATCTCATCATGTTCATCTTCTTTACTTACCTCAGGTAATTCAAAAACCGCAGAAGGAAGTTGCTTTAACTGACGAAGAAAATCGGTAAGAGCATTGATTTCTGTTTCAAGTTGTTGAAAACAGAGATTAAATCGCTGTATTGCATCATATTTGCTCATCTCTATAACCTTATTTAGTTACAACATACAATTAGCCGTTATTAAAAACAATACATAAACTTCAGTGGAATGTATATCGTCTAGTAGGGTGAAAATTAAAAAATCACGCTATACTGTTTATTTATACAGTATAGCGATAAAAGGGCACTTTGTTGATGATATTTTTCTTAAATATCGTTATATGCGGTTTTTTTAAGCTAGCTTGGTTTTATTTTTAATCTTCTTCAGGAGGGTAATGAAAAGCTGTATATTCGTCTACACAATCTGGCTTAGTCGGTGGACAGTTGTCTACTGTGGCAACAGATATAGATGTAAATAATAGTGTTGCTAGTATTATTGGTAATTTTATTAAAGTCATGGTTGTTGTCCTTTTCAAAATAGAGAATCCATATTAAAAAAAGCAAAGTAAAGTCACAATTTTCTTTATTATCAATAGGTTTTTATAAATTAACAGACAGAAAATTATGACTTTTTATTGTGCTATTCGATTAAGGCGCAGTGCGATTAATAGTGCTGTTAACATTAAAAAAGCAATAAACAAACCAACACCAAGCCAACCAAAATTGACCCAGAAGATCCCACCTAGTGTTCCCGCAATACTCGAGCCTGCATAATAGGTAAATAGATAAAGAGAAGAGGCCTGCGCACGTCCTCGTTTAGCTCGACGTCCAACCCAACTACTTGCTACCGCATGGGCAGCAAAAAAACCGGTAGTTAGAATAAGCATACCTATAAAAATAATTGCTAGAGAGTCAAATAGTGTAATTAATATACCCGCTAGCATCATAGAAACACCGGCAATAAACACTTTACCTAATCCATATTTATTGGTTAATAAGCCTGCTTTCGATGCGCTATAAGTTCCACTCAAATAAACAATTGAAATTAAACCAACGGTTGTTTGAGTTAATGAATAAGGTGCATCTAATAGGCGATAACCAATATAATTAAATAAGGTTACAAATCCTCCCATTAACAAGCCACCTTCAATAAAAAGAAGAGGGAGTCCTTTATCTCTAAAATGCAATTTAGTTGTGATAAGAAGATTACGTGGTTTTAAGGTTGCTGGCCTAAAATGTTGTGATGTCGGCAATATTCGCCAAAAAATGATAGCAGCAATAAGGGCAAAAATACCTAAAATAATCACAGACACACGCCAAGAGTAATAATCACTCAAAACACCAGTAATAACACGGCCACTCATACCACCAATAGAGTTACCGCTAATATAAAGCCCCATCGATAAGGCTAGATAAGCAGGATGGATCTCTTCGCTAAGGTAGGTCATCGCAACGGCTGCAACACCACTAAGTGATAGCCCTACGAGTGCTCGTGTAATTAAAATTCCCGTCCAGCTATTCATCATGGCACTTAATAGTGTGAAAAAAGCCGCACAAAATAGCGCAATAACCATCACATTTTTTCGACCAAACGCATCAGAAAGAGGCCCTGTAATCAATAGACCACAAGCCATAAGACCTGTAGAAAGCGATAAAGCAAGACTACTGGTTGCTGGGGTGACTGAAAATTCTTTTGATAGGATAGGTAAGATAGGTTGCACAAAGTAGAGTAATGCAAAAGTGGCTAAACCAACCATAAAAAATGACACTGTCACTTTTATATAAAGCGCGTCATCACGCTGGATATAGTGTTTCGGACTGTTTGGTTTAGAAGTGGTGTTGATAGAAACATCTTCTTTTAGGGCCATGTTTTTGCTGCTTATTTCATGAGTGTCCATAAAAAGTGGCTATCCAATACTTAAATTTGATTTATATCAATGTTAGAAACATTTGATTTTTTTGTCTAATATATTAATCATTAGCAATAAGACTTTTAAAGTATCAATAGGCATTTACATCAACGAATAATACAAATTATGAATATAGAACTTCGCCATTTACGTTATTTTATTGCTGTTGCTGAAGAATTACATTTTGGTAAGGCAGCTGAGAGATTAAATATTTCCCAACCTCCTTTAAGTCAGCAAATACAAGCCTTAGAAAGTGAGATAGGGGCTCGTTTACTTGAAAGAACCAATCGTTCTGTTTCGTTAACCCCGGCAGGACAAATGTTTTTAAAAGGATCCTATCAAATTATGGCACAAGTTAAGGCGGTAGCGACACGAGCATCAAGAATGGAAAAAGGAGAATTAGGTGAAATTTCAATTGGTTTTACCTCAACATCACCTTTTATGCATTTGGTTACGTTAAGTTTGCGTCAATTTAGGGAAAATTATCCTGAAGTCGGTATTCATATGCATCAAATGAATACCAAACAGCAGATATCACCATTATTAACTGGCCACATCGATTTGGGAATTATGCGTAATACGGTGTTACCTGATAATTTGCACCACCAGCTCCTATTTCGTGAACCTTTTATTTTGGCAGTTTATGAAGGGCATCCTTTACTTGAATACAAAGAAACAGGCGTAAATATTCAAGATATTGGGCAATATCCTTTTGTATTTTTTGAGCGAGATGTAGGAACGGCGCTTTATGATGAAATTATTCAATTGCTTAGCCTTGCGGGAATTACACCAACGATAGCACAGGAAGCCGGAGAGGCGATGACCATCTTGGGGCTTGTTGCTGCCGGATTAGGGATTTCTATTGTGACAAAATCATTTACCCGTATGAAAGTTGATGGTGTGCATTATCTGCATTTTGCTAATTCGAATGCTTTCTCTGAAGTATGGTTAGTTTCTCATAACAAACGAACGATCCCCGCTGCGGCCAATAGGTTGACTCAATTATTGCTAAAAAATATCTTAGAAGATCAAAAATCTTGATTTATATGTGCTTTCCATCACGATTTTTATGTAATTATTGTACAATTATCACAAACTGACGACATAATCGAAAAATAATTATTTAGAGCTTCGAATTAATTACGGCTTTTTTATTAAGGATAAGATGAAATGGGGATCCCGCCTAGCCATATTGATCATGTAAAACAATTTAATCTTGGCACTGTTTTTCGATTAATTGATGAACATGGTCCTATTTCTCGTATCTCATTATCTAAAAAAGCAACACTTGCGCCTGCCAGTATTACTAAAATTACGCGAGAATTAGTCGAAGCACACCTTATTCATGAAACAGAATTTCCTGGTTTGGGATTTCGAGGACGGCCGGCTGTTGGTTTAAAGTTAGAGAGCAAAGGGTGGCAATTTTTATGTATTCGAGTAAATAATGGTAGCCTACTTTTTAGTTTAAGAGAGCTAGATAACCAATTAGTAGTTGAAGATACCTTCGACTTTCCTAAACAAAATAGTGATGCTTTTTTGCATCATTTTCTTGCTGCAATAGATACATTCTTTCAACGTTATCAATCAAGAGTAGAGCGCCTTACTGCAATTAGTATTACCATGAATGCAATTGTTGATCCGATTAGTGGCGTTATTTATAGCTCTCCTTACTATGCTATCCAAGATATCCCGCTGGCTGATAAAATTCAGGAAAAAACAGGTGTTGCTGTTTTTTTACAACACAGTGTAACGGCTTGGACGATGGCTGAATCACTCTATGGTGCAGCCAAAAATAACAGCGATATTCTGCAAATTGTTATTGATGATATTGTTGGTGCAGGGGTTGTGACTAATGGAAAGACATTACATTCAAACAGCCATAGTGCCGTCGAAATAGGGCATACAAAAGTTATTGATTCACAGACACAATGTTATTGTGGTGCAAAAGGGTGTTTAGAAACGGAAATATCGATCCCTCAGTTAATTAAAAAAGCACAGCACTTGGCGCAAGAAAATCCCACCTCAATACTTAATCAATATCCGATTACGGTAGAAACGCTATGTGATGCTGTATTAATTGGTGATAAACAAGCATTAGACATAATTAATTTAGTGGCGCAACGACTTGGTTTTATTTTAGCCGTGATGGTCAACATTTTTAATCCTCAAAAAATATTAATAGGTTCACCTCTATGTAGAGCAAAATCTGCACTTTTCCCCCTGATCCTTAGTAGTATCCAACACCATGTATTACCTAGATATGCCCATAATTTGGTTATTGAAGAAACAGAATTGCGCAATAAAGGCACATTGCCAGCGGCATCACTAGTAAAAGAAGCCTTATATAATGGCTCATTATTACTTGAGTTAATGCAAGGCTAATAATAATACAATAAAGTATAATTAAAGTATTCTGTATAGAGATGTAGGCCAATTGATCACTTACATTACCCTATTTTTACTCAATTAACTAAAAAATTGAGCTAACTCAAGCCACCATAAACAGTGTTACCCTAAACTCTAATCTCTGTCATTTTTCGTAAACCTGATTTATCTGTCATAACGGAAGTAAATTATATGTTAACACGCTTGTTTGTTACGGGGACAGATACCAACATAGGTAAAACTGTTGTCACCCGAGCACTTCTTCAGTCAATAAATCGTGGCGGGACAACAGCAGTGGGCTTTAAGCCTATCGCAACCGAATTACATGAAACGGTTGAGGGTAATCGTAATCGTGATGCTCAGATTATTCATAATTCCTCACCTATTGACGCTCGCTACGACGAAATTAACCCTATTTTGCTAGAAAATTGTTATGTAAGTGAAAATGCAATAGACTTCCATCAAATTTCAAGTGAACTAAATAATTTGGGCCAAAAAGCTGAATGCGTTGTTATTGAGGGAAATGGTGGTTGGCGCTATTTACTTGATGATAATACTTTTTATTCAGATTGGGTGGCTAAAGAAAAAATTCCTGTTGTTCTAGTGGTTGGGATCCAACCTGGTTGTGTCAATCACTCAATTCTAACCGCGCAATCTATTATTAATGATGGTTTAGAACTAGTTGGTTGGGTGGCTAATAGAATTAATCCTGGGTTACCGCACTATGCAAAAATTGTAGAAAGGTTATCTCAGCATATTCCAGCCCCATTGATTGGTGAAATCCCGTATTTATTGCGCCCTGAAGAACGTGATCTCTCTTGTTATCTTGACTTAAGCCAGTTAGAAATCGCTCAACCCGCTTAGTTAAGGTCAATCAAAGAGAATAACAATAAGTTATTTCTATTCAATAACTTATTTCCTATTAATATTTAGTTTTACTTATTACTTATCAACGCCTAATGGGTTAACTCATTGGGTGTTTTTTATTTAACAATGAATACTAAATATTAATAGCCTAATCAGGTAAACTATTTTAGTTAAAAAGAAAAGGGTACACAAAGTACCCTTTTAGCTATTAATTCTATTTAATCAATGATTAATGGCGAGTATAAATGATTTTTTTGGAATCATTTTCACAAGTACCTACAACTTTACCTTCGGTCTGTGCAACTTGATCATTTTCAACCACTGTTAGGGTAAAGTTAGCTGCAGGAACACCATTATTTTCAATTTTTTGTTGAATATCTTGAACGACTTCATCACATCCAGCATTTGCGGCTAAAGGTGCAAATGCGAACAATGTAGCCAGTACTGCAAATAGATATTTTTTCATAACATTTCTCTCCTTGCTTGATTTCTAAAACATCATTGTTTTATTTATATTAAGGGTTAATTGGGCGACCAGTATTACTGTCTAAACAGCGACGTGTTTCTGGCTCCCAGTAAGCATAGATATTGGCGCTTTTTAAACAAGCATCACGCTCATCAATAGCTTTATCTATTTTATTAAACTCAGTTTTTTCGCGTTGGTTGATTTTATTACGGAGATCGCGTTTTTGATCCCAATCTTCTTTCATTTGTCGAGCTTGCTCTTTATCTAAAACATTATCATAGCCATTGCCATTAATGGTTACATTTGTTGAAGCTGCAACAGAAGAAAAAGAAGACACGGATAAACCAAGAAATAGTGAAAATAGCAGAGTCCTTGTTGCTTGTTTCTTAGTTAACGTATTTATCATAATGGCTATCCTCTAAAATTATGTAGCACTGAACAATGACTATTTTATATCAACAAGTATATATGATCCCTTAACAAAAAATGAGTTTTCAGTGCGTTTAATTTTGTCGGTGCACACTTAATCCGGCAAAAGATTGACTGACAGGCATCATCTCAAGCGTATTAATATTAACATGTGCAGGCAATGTTGCCGTCCAAAAAACCGCCTGTGCAACATCTTCAGGGGTAAGCGCATCTGCTCCTGCATAAGTTTGTTCTACTTTATCGGTATCACCTTTAAAGCGTACTAATGAGAACTCAGTTCCCCCCACAAGACCGGGTTCAATATCAGTAACACGTATTTTTTTACCTTGAAGATCGGCACGTAAGCCTAGGCTAAATTGCTTAACAAAGGCTTTGGTTGCACCATATACATTTCCCCCCATATAAGGCCAAGAAGCCGCTGTTGAGCTGATATTAATAATATGCCCGACATTGCGTTCAACCATTGAGGGTAGTAATGCTCGAGTGACATGCACTAAACCTTTATTATTAGTTTCGATCATAGTATCCCAATCATCAAGATTGGCTTTATCAGCGGTACTTAATCCTAAAGCGAGTCCTGCATTATTGACTAATACATCAATTGAGCGCCATTGTTCTGGTAATTGGTGATAAATTTCACTGACTGCTTTTTTATCGGTGACATCTAATTGTAAAGGATAGAATAGATCGCCCAGTTCTTGATGAAGAGCTTGTAGTTTATCAAGACGTCTCGCAGTACCAATAACTTTGTGTCCATGGTTAATAAAGTGACGAGCAATAGCTTCTCCAAAACCTGCAGAAGCACCGGTGATAAATATAATCATTTACTTATCCTCATTGTTTTAATCTTTGAAAGTAAAAAGCGAACGTTAACAAGAGTCAAGTTGAAAAATGCAGCTTTGAGATAAATCAGGGGAAAGATAAGGTTCTTTGCCAATGTAAAAGATTTTTAACTTTAATCATCACTGAGTTATACGTTTTTCACTACTGATCAAAGTGGGTTGAAAGGGGGGTTTTATTTCGTGTCACAGTAGAGAAGGTTTAATACAGAAGTGTCATAAAAAAGCTAAGGTAAAACAAATAGGCTTAATAAAAACATGGTTACAATAATAATCACGACGCCTATAACGGCGATGGTAAGTGTGGGAGATAAAAGAAAGCAAAAATAACAGAGTACAAAAGTCACCGCGATATGGAGCAGATCGCTAAACTGATGATAAAGCCAAATAATCAAATTTTTAATTTTCAATAGAGCCGTTCTTACCATCATTTACCCGTAACTATGACTACTATATAGGTTATTGCTCGAATCTGAGCTTATAAAAATTTATAAGCTCAGTTTAGCATAGTAAATAACGGTAATAGTTATTTTTTGCCAACTTGATGGCCAATAACACCACCTAATACACCGCCGCCAATAGTTCCTAATGGACTACCATCTGTTAAAATTGCACCACCTATGGCACCAGCACCGGCGCCAATTGCTGTATTACGATCGCGTTTTGTCATGCTTGAACAACCCGCAAGTGAAAAAAGCAGAACAGAAGCGACACACATTGTTCCAATTTTCTTAAACGTGATATTCATTTTTATAAGCTCCAGTATAAAGAACATTATAAAGTTACTGCTATCATAATCGTACTGGCATCAGAATATTCGGGAAGAATAGGGTGCAATACTCCTAAAATGCGTATTAAAAAGCACTAAAAAGGCAATAATAACTAACTATCTGATTAAGTTAGTTAATAAAATGAGCATTGTATTACAAATTGTATTACAAAATGAGAGATATTAAGAATAGGCTTAATATCACTTACAGACTCTAAGCCTATTAAATCTAATGGATCAGACGGGTAGTTAGCGTTTTTTGTTGATCCAGTAATTATGCTTATCGCGTAATTCTTCTTCTGTATATTTTATTGCTTCACTATCAGAAATTTTACGATGTGCATTATATGATTGATAAATTTTTGCTTCCCAAGTCAGTATTTTTGGTAAACATTGTTCAAATACAGCATCTGAATTGTAAGTACATTTATGGGTTATTTTTGACGCGAGATCTTTGTCTGCTGAGGTAAATTGGCTATATGCTTTATTTTCACTCATAAAGCTAACCTCTTCTTTGGTAAATTCGCTTCTTCTTTGATTATCACCAAGTTGTACAATATAAGCACCAATTAGACCAATAACACTACTCAATAACCATTGTTTCCATATTTTTCTTAAAGTAAAAGGCGTTTGAGTCCTAACGCATTTAATAAGATATAGTATTAAATAAATAGCAAAATACAGTGTTGCTAAAGCGATGATTGAACTACCGATAATAATTTTTGTATTTAAATATTCCATTGGTCCTCTATTTGTACAGGTGTTTTATAAAAATATGTTTATAATGGTGGGGAGTATAAATGAAAAACAATAGGTCACCAATAGAATAAATAATTAATATTATTTAACATTATTCCATTAATAAATAAAGGGTTTTATAAGCGCGAGAAATCAAATGAGAATTGAATATTATAGCTGGTCAGATGTTAGTGAACAAATTCTGCAGCAAGCAATAGCCTTACAGAATTCAGCTTTTGAGGATATGAAGGGTAATTTTTATCAGGTTGATATACCTTACAAGTTGGTACTGGCAATTGATGATAATCAGATTATCGGACATGTAGCTGTTTATTTACGAGATGTTTACCTAGATTCATTTCCTGAAACCATTGGTATATTGAGTTGTGTAGTGGTAGCTCACAAATACCGAGGAAAGGGCGTTGCTGCATCATTAATAAAAATGGCTCATGCTATACTGAAAGAGCATTCTGTTAATTTTTCTATTTTATTTGCTGTTTCTCATGCTTATTATCTCTCCTCTGGATATATTCCGATGAAAAATCTCACCCGTTTTATTGAGAATAATGAGAAGAAAGAATTTATATATGACGGTGGTATGGTGTGTGAATTAGGTAGTCAAAATTGGAATGTAAATATATTAGAATTAAATGGGAAAGTTGTATAATTCACAAGTGGTGTAACAAATGGTGTAAATAGTATAAATAGGTGTAAAATTACTATTTATACCTTTAGAGAAATATTAATAAAAAACTTAGTTAAAATTGGTTTTAATATCTGATTTCTGCTTAATCAGAATAATTACTCAACGATAAATGAAACATCGACAGCTCCTGAATATTTATCTGCTATAACTTTGCCATTAGCACATAGACCAAATAGAAAAGTTTGATTAAAGGATTTTATATTATCCATATTGGGTATATAGTGACCATCAAAGAATCTAATGGCACTTGTATCATTCGCTTGACATGTTTGGTTTGTTAAATTTTTTAATGATGCAACAACATAAACTTCTGATTGATTGTTTGATTTTGTTCCATTTAAAAGCATTCCAGACATATTTCCACTAACAAGACTATTATAAGCTTTTATTGTAATATAGTTTTTTCCACCTTGAGTACATGTAACATTAACGGAATTTACTGGTGAAGTATCTAATAATGTTGGTGAAGTAAATGTTGATGTAAATTGATCTTTAAATTTAATATTAGTCTCAGTACTACTTGTCACGTTACAGCTTCTTAAGGCCGTAACTTTAATTTCTCCAGGGCGGATAAAATAAGCAGTACTATCATCAACGCTATTAGCTGTATTTCTTGACAACTTAAAACTAGTTTCTAATGAAAAAATACCAGGTTTTATATCGCCATATGCATAAACTGAATAACTATTTATACTGATAGAGACATAAGATCGAAAAGAAGGATCATAAAAATTTTTTTGATCATAAGCCGAAGGTCCCCAGCAAAAAGAACCATTTTTGCTTACATTATATAAACTTGAACGAGTCAACTTAGATCGAGTTAATACTCCTTTTATATTTTGGATACCTGAATTATTAGTTTTATATTGTCCTCCAATGTTTCCATTTATCGCCAATAGTAAATAGCCAGAGGTAGGATAGTTTTTATTTATTAGTTTAAATCCCCATTCATTAATTTCAGGTATTTTTTGTAGCCCATCGGTACTACCACAATAACCCGTCTGGTTGGTAAGGCTCAGAAAACCAAGCCTAGCATAATAATTAGCGCTCGAAGGGGCAGTGAAACTTTTAGGAAAGGTTTCAGCTAATTTTGTCACTGGAATAACTTCGCCTACATAGCCAGTTTTCCCTGCCATTATTTTAATTTCACCATCAGTAGCATAGCTTAATGTTGTACCTGTTGTCATGAGTAATATAAAAAATGGTAAGTATTTCATTTTCATAAATGTTCCTAGGAGTTTACTAGAAATTATTTCTTATTAAGAGACAAGGTTTTTATTAAACTAGCCTAGCATATAAAAAAGGAATATTCATAAAAATATTTATATTCCAATATGATTATCTTTATGCGAGTATCTCTATAGGAATAATTTACTTTAACTATAATGGAGCTTTAATTTTATCTATTCTGATGTATTAAATATAGAAATAAGACGAACAAGAAAATATACAAAAATCACTCTCATATATGAGATGTGTTATATATTATGAACATGTCGTCATTTCCTATAATAAACCTCGGCTAGCAATGTAGCATCAGCATTTAAATTAAAGAAAGTCGGTTGGTTGGAAATACTAAAGTAGTGACCAAGCCCAATTGAATAATCAATCAGCCAAAAACAGAGATTTCAGCGACTATCCGTATTTACCTACCATGGTTCGCATAATCTATGACGCTATGTTACAAAAGGGTTCTGAGCGATACCGGATATGTTCAAATCGAAGTCAGACGAGAAAAGTAAAACGGACATTTTAATCGCGCTTCAAGTTAAAAAGGTTCAGCCGATACAAAACCGATTGTTAACTCACCCTAGTTTTTATGCCGTTAGGCATGGAAGCCAACACGCGATAGTTTCAGGGATAACCGTCTGTTGATTTGGCGATAAAACGGGGGGACTTATCGAGAAGCAAGAAACTGCGCCAGCTCCCTGATAAGCCTAAGACCTCATAACGGATAACAGTGAGTCAGTTTGACGGTCGGAGACAAATGATAATAAAAACATCACGGATAATTAATTCACTTGAAAAATATGAATATATTAATAATGTTATGCATACACAATCGAAAATTATGAGACAGACTATGAGTTTTAATAAATTTCCCAAACATCTCCTAGGAAATGTTTGGCATGCAACCACAGCTACCCGATTTAAGTTAATTAAAAAAAATGGTTTTATTAAAATAAATCCTAATATTCCTGACCAAGATAGAACAGGCTGTGGTAATAAAGAAAAATATCCATTGGTAAGAACACTAAAGGGAATAAGTATTTTTGACTTTCGAATTGTAGATGAAAAATATCTGAATGATCATTATAGCCATTGGAATTGGGTACTAGTTTCAGGTGTTGAATATGAAGATATCATATGGATATCTATAAACCTCGATAAATTAAAAGACTGTTTTCTATCTGGGGAGGAAGTTTCAGCGATAGCCAATAATAGTAAGGAGTACAGAAAATATATACCAAAGATTGAAGGTGCTATCCTATGTGACATTCCATTAAGTTCATTTGAAGATGTATGGGGGTTTTCACATAAAAACAAGTATAGCTGGTCGAAACTATAAATATCGTCTATAACGCTGAAAGGCTCAAGGTTCGTCTTTAACATAGAGTGTCTTATGCGAGCCATTATGAACAGTAAAACCTTAAGATTTGAGGTCTATTCGTATTTAGCTATTATGGTTCGCATAATGTATATTATGTTAAATGGGACGTAATAACCAATAACTTCATAAGATGGATCCTTTCAATTATTTAGCGCTTCAAAGCCCTATTGACTCAGCAGATACGTGTTAAGAATCTAATAACTTCACTTCTAGTCAAACCTGATAGTTTTAGTGATACCGCATTTACGTATAGATAAAAACAGATACTGACCGAACAACTTATTCTCAACCAAACCTCTATCAAATATCTTGTGATGTGATTTCAATCTTCACCGCATGCACATCATTTCTTATTATATTTGTTGTTGCACTTCAGGTATTGAGATAATCTTTAGAATAAATTATTCAATTCTGCGCGGATCCCCAACAAGAACTTAATGATATGTCGATTAGTATTGATATAGCTAATGCCTCTGAAGCAAAAGAACTTACAACAATCGCTCTGGAATCTAAGCAATACTGGGGATACAGTTCTGACTTTATTGAGATGTGCCGTGATGAACTCACATTGAAAGAAGCCGATTTTGTTAACTCTTTAATTTTGGTCGCAAAAAATAATGAAAAATATTGTGGTTTTGTTCAACTCAAGTTTAATGATAACGCAGGACAAGGGGAGCTAGAAAAGCTATTTGTCGCCCCCTCTTTTATTGGCCAAGGGATTGGTAAAACCTTGTATGAACGAGCTGTGGAACATGCACGAAAGATGAATGTAAAAGAGCTAGTACTTGATGCAGATCCTAATGCTGAAAATTTTTATAAAAAAATGGGCGCAATAACGATGTACAATACACCTTCAGAGTCAATCCCTGGACGATTTATACCAAAAATGAAAATAACATTATAATCAATTGGTTAGGTTTGCATAGCCAATGATGGCTTGCACTAATTACTAAAGGCAAATTAACGATGCTTGTACTTCTGTGTAATGTAGTTTGAATAATAAAAAATCCGATATTGAATTAATATCGGATTTTTTATTTAATATATTATTTTATCAATAACGAATTGTTATAAAAGAAATGGATAGTCAGTATAACCTTCTGCGCCTCCACCGTAGAAACTTGCAGGGCGTTGTGGATTAAGCTCAGCGTTCTGCTGAAGCCTAGCAACTAAATCTGGATTCGCAATAAAATCGCGGCCAAATGCAACTGCATCAATTAAGCCTTTTCCTATCAATGATGCTGCTTTTTCTGTGGTGTAAGCTCCCGCGCCAATAATCACTCCACTGAAACGCTCACGAACTTTTTGACGAAAATCCTCTGTGTAAGGTTGCCCTCCAGCCCAATCAGGTTCAGACATGTGGATATAGGCTATCGTTTGGCGTAAGCATTAACTCATCATGCCGAACGATGAATGGTCGCTGGATGCTTCCTTTTAATGATTTAGCGCTTCAAAGCCCTATTGACTCAGATACGTGTTAAGAATTTAATAACTCCACTTCTAGCCAATCTGAGAATTTTAATGGGATACTCGATACAAAATTTACGTATAGATAAGAAATATAGACTGACTTTAATTATCAGCAAACTTTGGAGAAAATATTCTGAAGTAGAACGAGGAATTATTTCAGGTGCGTATTAATAAGAACTCCCTAATACCATATATATCAATATTTATCAGTGTGCTTTTTTATTATGCTGAAATGGCTCATCAGCTTTTTTTAATATATTTTCGCATGCGACGAATGCCATAGCATTATTAGATCATATTAATATTATAAGTCACTACTACCTTGTCTATCTGATTGTTATAACACCTGTGTTTGTTTTTTTAAATGGAAAAATGAATTCACTATATAAGTGTTTGTTTTATTTTGTTTTTCCTTATTTTTTATCTCTATTTGCATGGTATACACATATCTACTTCGATTTACCCAAAAATTCTAACTTAGGAAGTGGGACATTACTTGGTGAATTTGGCTACATAACAGTGACTATCTATATCATATACGGTTCATTCTTAATCCCATTAATTGCATGTTTGTGTGAGATTTTTATTCGATTACTCTATCGATATCTATACAGGTTTTATTAATAACTAATCTGTGCACGATATCCCCTACATCTAGATCATATTGTTATATTAAAATATTGGGCAAAAGCTTTATTGCCCTTTTCATTAATCGTCACTTCTCTATATCCTTGGTGGCGTTTTATCCAACCTTGTATCTGTGCATGATTAAGTAATGCACTGCCAATTTGTCCACCTAGATGAAAACGCCTTTCACTCCAATCTAAACAAGGACAACAAATATTACGCGAATGTTTTGCTTGGAAATTAAGTCCCATCAATTTAAAGCGTTTATCTCCGAATTCAGTTATTTCTGTTCCATCTTTTGTTATCCATTCTTCTTGGCAAAGTACCTGATAAATTTTAACGGCAATTTCACCGGCTAAATGGTTATAGCATGTACGTGCTTTTCTTAAATGTTCTGGGGTGGTAATTTTTGCTTGTGATACATGAACTGTTGAGAAGCTCATCAAATTTTCAATAACTTTTGCTATATCATCACTAGCTAATCGAAAATAGCGATATTTACCACGAGAGATCACAGAAATAAGGCCGCTACTGAGTAATTTTGATAAATGGCTGCTTGTGGTAGATGCGGAGATATCCGCAACAATGCTCAACTCGGTGGCTGTCCACGCCCTTCCATCCATCAAAGCACAGAGTATTTTTACTCTGGAAATATCCGCAATAGCGGCTCCAACCGCGGCTATTGCTGACTCCAAAGTATGCTCATATTCCGTTTTTGTTTTGTAATTATTCATCTTATAACGGCTCTATTGTCCAGTACGGTGCAATTACGTGTGACTACTTGTAAACTCATAACAACGTTCTAGTTTAACTATACTTATTTTATAAAAATCAAAAATGCTCTTTTTACCTTCCTGCTGTGCTTTGCTGTGCAAAATATTATTTTTCCATTGCAGTATAGCATCTTCATTTTTCCACCAAGAAAGCGATAATAGCTTTCCTTCCGTCGCTAGGCTTTGAAAGCGCTCGATAGATATAAATCCATCAATGTTGTTTAGTAATGGTCTTAGTTGCGATGCTAAAGATAAATATTGCCCCTGCTTACTTGTGGCTATTTGAACTTCGAAAATAACAGCGATCATTTTATTCTCCTTGTTAAAAATAAGCAGGATAACAAGGAAAATAATAAACGTTTCGATACCTATTGAAATGTTACTCCGTACTGAATGTAGAGTAGAAATGATGTTAGTATCTTTATTAAGCAATGATATCTTTAAAAGCACTTGTTACTTGTTACTTGTTACTTGTTATATTTATAACAAAAAATGTAGTATTATCATATTCTTATGTACAAAAAAATAACGTAAGAGAAAAATAATGAAAGTTCATTATGCTGTAGGTAAATATATAATTGCTATATTTATTCTATTACTGCTTGTTATCACCACCCTATTATTTTTTACAAGCCATATTCAAGACTTTGACTATGAAAACAAAGATCAAGAAGAATTAAGTTTTGTATCTCAAGGAAACCGGCTATCAGGAACTCTTCTTACTCCTCAACATAAGACTCCGTCAGCGGTTATCGTTGTTATTCATGGTGATGGGCCTCAAGATCGTTATTCAAATGGTGGCTACAACCCTCTGTTCAATACATTTTTGGATGCAAATATCGCGATATTCTCGTGGGATAAAGCAGGCATTGGTGATAGTCAAGGAAACTGGTTACATCAATCAATGGAAGCTCGAGCTGAAGAAGCGGTAGCAGCATTAAAATTAATGCAACTTCGTTATCCCGAAGTTCAAGTCGGTTTTTTAGGGTTTTCTCAAGCAGGATGGGTTATTCCTATCGCCGCTAGTCAATCACAACCAGCTTTTTCTGTGATTATTGGTGGTGCTGTCAATTGGCGAGAACAAGGACAATATTATCAAAAATTGCGTTATGAACAGCAAGGAAAAACACCGGATGAAATTATACAATTGCTGGCAAAAGAACAAAAAGAAAATGATGATATTTTTGGACTACATGGTACAAAAGATCGCTCTCGTCGCAATGATATGAGTGAAGATCGATTTAATTTTGTTGTTAAAAATTACTTAAGTGATTCATCAAGTTATTTAAGAAAAATGAATGGTCGTATATTAGCGGTATGGGGAAATAATGACTTAAACGTTAATGCTCAGCTTAATGCTTGTCGCTATCGTGCAATATTAAATACTCATCATCAAGCTGATATTGTTGTTTTCCCTCATGCTAGTCATGGATTACTCCGTGTGCCTGAATTTAATTACCAATTAGAAAGTGATTGGTCAATATACCGTCAATTACAATTTCTGTGGGCTGGCCGTAAAGCTTACACTGAAGGTTCGTTACCACTTATTATCGATTGGATAAAAAATAAAAATCCGGATTTCTCTCCCTATAATATGGATTGTAATTTATGATTTTTAACCATAATAACAATATAGATGGCTTTATACTTTGGTTGTCTCTTGTGTTACTTTCTTGTACTCTGCTACGCTTTATTATCAACCTATTTGAGTAAACCATGACAGAAGCTCGTTCTAAAGATCCACTACACGGTATCACGCTTGAAATGCAAGTTAATGCGTTAGTGGCTAAATATGGTTGGGTTAAATTAAGCCAACTAATCAAAATTAACTGTTTTAGAAACGAGCCAAGTGTAAAGTCGAGTTTGAAATTTTTGCGCAGAACTCCTTGGGCGCGCTCTGAGGTAGAAGCACTATATCTAAATCTTGTTGAAGAAAACCTTGATGATACAATCAATTATTCTGAAAGTGATCCTTGGGCAAATAGTCGCTATAAAAAATAATTGTTATTTTTATCAATTCTCATCTCTAAAATCCTTTGGTGTCATGCCAAACTCTTTTTTAAAAATAGAGTAAAAATATTGTAACGACGGATAGCCACACATCAAAGAAATCTCTTGTATTGATAATGTTGTTGTGGCTAATAAGTTTTTCGCCCTTTTCAGCTTCTCTTCATAAATCACGGCATGGATAGTCTTCCCTACTTCTTTCTTAAAACGCTGTTCTAAATTAGAACGCGACATATTTACAGCGTCTAACACTTGCTCAGTTTTTATTCCTTTACAAGCATTGTAATAAATATAGTGCATTGCTTGTACAACGGTAGGATCACTAAATGAATGAAAGTCTGTTGAACGACGTTCAATGATTTTTACTGGAGGAACTAATATTCTTGGTAGTTGTTCAGTTAGATGCCCTTCTAATATTTGATGCAGAAGCTTCGCGGCTAAATATCCCATTTGTCGTGAACCTTGTACTACAGAAGATAACGCTATACGTGATAAATAACGTGTCATATCTTCATCATCAATGCCTATAATACTGATTTCTTCAGGCACATTAATATTTAAGTTATCACAGACTTGCAGTAAATGACGCGCTCTGGCATCGGTGACGGCAATAATGCCAGTTTGTGGTGGCAACGTTTGTATCCAGTCAGATAAACGATTCTGTGCATGTTGCCAATTCTCTTGTGTGATATCCATACCGTTATAAATGATGCCAGGGTATTTTTCGCGAGTAACTAATTGCCGGAATGCATATTCTCTCTCATTAGACCAATGCGGGTAGTTTTTTGCCGGTAATCCATAAAAAGCAAAATGTTTAAGCCCTTTTTGCTTTAAATGTAAAAAAGCTTGATGAATCAATTGGTAATTATCAGTAGCAATATACGGCACAGAAGGATAATCTTTTGCTTGATGATAAGAGCCACCGACACCAATAACAGATAAGGGTGATTGGCTTAAATGTTGAGTAATAATGGGATCGTCAAAGTCTGCAATAATGCCGTCACAAACCCAATGATTAATATTATCAAGACGGGTGCGGAAATCTTCTTCAATAAATACATCCCAATGGCACTGTGACGCCTGCAAGTATTCACCTACCCCTTCAACAACTTGTCGGTCATAGACTTTATTAGCGTTGAATAACAGCACGATACGAAAGTATTTATCTTTTTTCATATTAGATCACCCACTCTTCCATGTTGGCCATTAAACCACAGCTTTGTATTTGCCAGCATTCTCCTTCGTGGCTATGTGATTACTATCACACAAGTCAGATTTCGTAATAGCAAAGTAAAAAATAGGAATAACCAAGAGTAAGTACAACGAGTATTTTGTTGTTAAACCACATTGCCGAGGGGATTTTCATGAATCAGAATAACTTTAATAAATTAATTTCTAGGCAAAATACCTACAGTGCTAAATGGTGCAACAGTAACGCCAATATTATTCCATTATCGGTTGCCGATATGGATATTTCTGCACCAGATTTTATTATTAACAAACTCAGTCAGTTTAATTTAACCGGTATTTATGGCTATACCAATCTTAGTTCTGATTGGAATAATGTTGCGGTAAATTGGTTTAAATCTCAATATGCTTGGCATGTTACACCTGAATCTGTGGTGTTTTGCCCTCGCATTATCCAAGCCGTCTCTCTCTATATTCAAAATTTTACTCAAATTGGCGATAAAGTGACAACCTTGTCACCTGCTTATCATCCTATTAGCAATACAGTTTGTGTAAATCATCGCCAGCTACTAGAAAGTCCATTAATTTATCATAATGGGTGCTATGAAATAGATTTTGACGATTTAGAAGATAAATTTAAACAATCTGTCTGTTTTATATTGCTCTCTCCCCATAATCCAACCGGAACAGTATGGCAACAAGCTGATTTATTAAAAATTGCTAAACTTGCTGAAAAATATAAAGTTTTTATTATTTCTGATGACGTTCATGCTGATTTTGTTTTTGATAATGCCATTTATCGTCCTATATCAACTTTAAGTAGCTATGTAGAACAACACTCTTTTATTTGCACATCACCGGCTAAAACCTTCAATTTAGCGGGGCTTGAAATAGCCAATATTGTGATTGCTAATCCAGAATATCGTGAGAAATTTAAACAATGCTTAATTGCCGCAGGTATTCATAATCCTGGTTACTTCTCTGTCCCTGCTTTCTTACAAGCTTATACCTTACAAGGTCAACAATGGATCAAGGAGCTTAAACATTACCTTGCTGAAAACAGGCAGTGGGTAAAAGAGCAATGTGCACGTTATTTTCCTGATTGGGTTATCACTCAAAGCCATGGCACCTACATGCTATGGATCAATTATCAAAAAATGCAGTTAACCGAACAACAATTAAAGCATTGGTTTGTTTCATTAGCCGAAGTAGAAATGAGTTGGGGAAGCGGTTTTGGTGCGGCTGGGGATGGTTTTTTCCGCATTAATATTGCTACACCTCGTTCAATATTAGAAACCGTTTTTACTCGGCTTATTCGTACCTCACCTCACGCCAGTTTGGAATAAATTACAATGAAAACGCAAACGATAAATAATCCGAGAACCCCTACACTTCTCGAGTCACTGTTTCCTATATTTACAATGGTGGTGCTATTAGGCGGAGGTTACGCCGCTTTTGACTTACCTCCTGAACCACTAATGGTGTTATCAACCGTCGTCGCGGCATTATTAGTTAAACGATTAGGCTATCGTTACGACGAAATATTAACGGCTATCTCACAAAAAATCGCCAAAACGATGCCGGCTTTGCTGATCTTAATTAGCGTTGGTTTATTAATCGGGACATGGATGGTGGGAGGAACCATTCCACTGATGATCTACTATGGATTAAAGATGATCAGTCCTGAAATGCTATATGTTACAGCACTGCTAGTGACATCATTAGTATCAGTTTGTACTGGTACTTCATGGGGCTCGGCGGGCACTATTGGCGTCGCTTTTATGGGCGTTGCTGTCGGTATGGAGGCTAATCTGGCAGCAACTGCGGGTGCCGTTGTTGCTGGTGCTTATTTTGGTGACAAACTCTCACCGCTATCAGGGGATACTAACCTCGCTGCAATGGCGGCCAGAATAGATCTTTATCAACATATCTGTCACCTGCTTTATACCACATTACCTTCCTTGATCCTCACAGCGATTATCATGACTGTTTATGGTATGAATGGCGATTTAGCAGGACAAGGAGTGCCTGAAAAAGTCACCTTAATTACCAATGGATTGGAGAATATTTATCACTTCAACTTGATCCTGCTTATTCCTGTATTAGTCATTTTATATGGTTCGGTCACGAAAAAACCGACTATTCCAGTTATGCTGGCCTCTGCCGCTATTGCGATGTTGAATGCTTATCTTATTCAAGGATTTGGCTTACATGATATCGTAAAAAGTGCCGTTGATGGCTTTAATGTCTCCATGATCCAAGGTAAAGAAGTACCTGAATTATTAGGTAATTTATTAAATCGTGGTGGTATGAACTCCATGATGAGCACCCTACTTATCTGTTTCTGCGCACTCTCCTTTGCGGGAACTCTATCTTTAAGCGGTGCATTAGAAGTGATCGTTCATGCACTGCTAAAAATGGTGCATTCAACGGGATCGATGATCTTAGCGACTATTGTCTGTGGACTGACCATGATTGGTGTTACTTGCAATGGACAAATCTCTATTCTTATTCCTATCGAAATGTTACGTGGTGCGTATATTGAACGCGGTTTACACCCTAAAAACCTTGCTCGTACTGTTGAAGATTCCGCCACTATTTTTGAGCCTATCTTACCTTGGACTGCTGCCGGCGCTTATATGGCGGGCACATTAGGTGTTGCAACCCTAAGTTATTTACCTTGGGCTGTATTGTGCTGGAGTGGCATCTTCTTTGCCATGTTATGGGGTTTCACCGGTTTTGGCATTGCTAAATTAACACCAGAAGAGCAGGAAGAAATGACTGCTGAGCTTGGATCACATTCAGAATTACAACTTGATACTAAATAAGGACGGTTCCATGTCTTACTTTGATAAAATTGAACAAATTCAATATGAAGGTACCACCAGCGATAACCCTCTCGCTTTTCGCTACTATAATCCAGATGAAATTATTTTAGGGAAAAGAATGGAAGATCATCTGCGATTTGCTGCCTGCTATTGGCATAACTTCTGCTGGAATGGTTCGGATATGTTTGGTATTGGTACGTTTGATAGACCTTGGCAGACACCGGGAGAAGCACTAGAACAAGCAAAGCGTAAAGCGGATGTTGCTTTTGAATTTTTCCATAAACTCAATGTACCTTTTTACTGTTTTCATGATGTTGATGTTATCTCTGAAGGAAATAGCATTAATGAATATATCACCAATATGGCAGCAATAACTGAGGTATTAGCGCAAAAACAGCAAGAAACGGGCGTTAAATTATTGTGGGGAACTGCAAATTGTTTTACTCATCCTCGTTACGGAGCTGGTGCTGCAACAAATCCTGATCCAGAAGTATTTGCTTGGGCGGCAACTCAAGTTTGTGAAGCGATGAAAGCAACAAAAACGCTGGGAGGCGAAAACTATGTGTTATGGGGAGGCCGCGAAGGTTACGAAACATTATTAAATACAGATTTACGCCAAGAGCGGGAACAAATTGGTCGTTTTATGCAGATGGTTGTTGAGCATAAACATAAAATTGGATTCCAAGGTACACTGCTCATCGAGCCGAAGCCACAAGAGCCAACTAAGCATCAATATGATTATGATACTGCGACAGTTTATGGTTTCTTAAAACAATTTGGTTTAGAAAAAGAAGTTAAAGTGAACATAGAAGCTAACCATGCAACTTTAGCGGGTCATAGTTTCCATCATGAAATCGCCACAGCTATTGCATTAGGTATTTTAGGCTCAGTCGATGCTAACCGAGGTGATCCACAATTAGGTTGGGACACAGACCAATTCCCCAATAGTGTAGAAGAAAATGCATTAGTTATGTATGAAATTCTCAAATCCGGTGGTTTTACGACTGGTGGATTAAACTTTGATGCCAAAGTACGTCGTCAAAGTAATGATAAATACGATCTTTTCTATGGGCATATATCCGGAATGGACACCATGGCAATGGCATTACGTATTGCAGCAAGAATGATCCAAGACGGTGGACTTGATAAATTTATTGCTCAACGTTATGCGGGATGGAGTGCTGAACTTGGCCAAAATATCCTACAAGGCAAATTAAGTCTTGAAGAAGTGGCAAAATATGCACAAAGCAATACCTTAGCGCCCCGCTTACAAAGCGGGCGTCAAGAGATGCTAGAGAGTTTAGTGAATCGTTATATTTTTGGTTAAGGGTATAAAAAGATAAACACAGCAGAGTAGCGCTGTGTTTATTGATTTAATTAACATAAGATCATGGGGTAAAACGTCATGTATTTAGGGCTAGACTTAGGCACATCAAGTGTTAAAGCGATCATCATGAATGAGCAAGGTGATGTCGTTGCCAGTCATTCTATACCTTTAACCCTCTCACGCCCTCATCCTCAATGGTCAGAGCAAGATCCACAAGCATGGTGGCAGGCAACTGATGAAGCGATAAAACAACTGAGTCGTACTCAACCTATGGAACAGATCCAAGCCATTGGTCTCAGTGGTCAAATGCATGGCGCGGTATTACTTGATGCGCAGCAAAATATATTACGCCCTGCTATTTTATGGAACGACGGCCGCAGTGTGAAACAATGTTTACGACTGGCAAAGCAATACCCTCAATTTAAAGAAATCACGGGCAATTTAGTTATGCCTGGGTTTACAGCGCCTAAATTGCAATGGGTCGCAGAAAACGAAGCGGAGATCTTTTGTCAGATTGCTCATGTGCTATTACCAAAAGATTTTCTACGTTGGAAAATGAGTGGTAATTTTGCCAGTGATATGTCGGATGCGGCGGGTACACTGTGGTTGGATATGCAAAAACGCGATTGGAGTGATGAATTATTAGCGGCAACGGGGCTTTCTCGATGTCAAATGCCGACCTTATTTGAGGGTAACCAGATAACGGGTTACTTACTGCCAGAAATTGCTAAAAAATGGCAAATGAAACAAGTGCCGATTATAGCGGGTGGTGGTGATAATGCAGCGGGTGCAATTGGTGTAGGAGTATATCAACCGGGTCAAGGAATGCTCTCTTTGGGCACATCCGGTGTCTATTTTGTTGTCAGTGAAAAGTTTCTCCAAAACAGTGACAATGCAGTACATAGTTTTTGCCATGCATTGCCACAAACTTGGCACTTAATGTCGGTAATATTAAGTGCGGCTTCTTGTCTAGATTGGGTATGCCAATTAACGGGGATCAGTGATGTTGGTGCAATGTTTAAAGAAATAGAACAGCATGCACATTCTGATAGTTCCCTACTCTTTTTGCCTTATCTTTCTGGTGAACGGACACCTTATAATAATGCGGATGCCAAAGGTGTATTTTGGGGGTTAACTCACCAACATCAGCGTGCGGATTTATGTCGAGCGGTGTTAGAAGGTGTCAGTTTTGCGTTGAGGCAAGGAATTGAAGTGGCGGATAAGGCTGGACAACACGCAGACAACATAACGTTAATTGGTGGAGGGGCAAGAAGTGAATATTGGCGACAATTACTAGCTGATATTACAGGAAAAACCTTGGATTATCGTCAAGGTGGTGATGTTGGTCCTGCGCTGGGAGCTGCTAGACTGGCGCAATTAACGATAAATCCGGCTCATTTATCACAAATTATTCTTTCTCAGCCAAAACTTGAAACACGTCATGTTCCTAATTTAGAAAAACATAAGGCATATCAAGATAAATATAATGCCTTTAAAAAGCTCTACACACTTATTGAAACAATGAAAATATAAAACAATATTGCGTTAACATCAGGATTATACAAAGGGCGAGATGATACTTGCCCTTTTCTATTTATTGGAATAATACAGAAATAGCACTTAATGCTAATAAACCACCCATAATAAAATTAAATAGTTTTAATATTTTGGGATTTTTTAATCGCTCTCGTAAGCTATGACCAAAAGTGGCCCATATAGCAACACAAGGAAAATTAATTAATGTGAAAATAATAGCAACTAACAACATTGAAATATAAGGATATTGTGGTGAGGTATATAATGTTATCCCTGAAATCGCCATCATCCATGATTTAGGATTAATCCATTGAAATAATGCAGCCTCTAACAAGGTTAACGGTGAGCCTTGTCTATTACTATTTTGCTCAACAGAATGACTAATTGCCGTTTTCCAAGCTAACCACAATAAATACAGTGCTCCGAGATATTTTAATATATTGTAAATAATGGGCGATGATTTAATAAGTGTTCCTATGCCTATCCCCACAGCCAATAACATCACAAAAAAACCGAGAGACACACCGATAGCATGAGGCATTGTACGCTTTAAGCCAAAGTTAATACCTGATGCTAGAAGCATAATATTATTCGGGCCTGGTGTAATTGAAGTAACAAATGAAAATATGGCTAATGATAAAAAAATGTCGAAAGTCATATATAAAATTCTAATCAATAAATAATGAATAAGGAGATATTAAATTGCCTTTTCTTTTTTTATTTACCAACTAGTGCTTAATTTTATAGGAATGGTAATACTTAACGCTAGAGAAATTCATTATTTTAGGAATTTGTCTATCTATATGGATAAGTTTCAGCTTTTATTCTATTATATGGAATTTTCTACGGTATGATAAGTTAAAATAACGATATTATATAATAAGGTAATTGAAGGTGACTTATTACTAGAAGATATAACCTGCCCTACAAATATATTATTCTGATACCTTTCAAGAAAATATAACTATTAGCCCTAATAAATATATTGATATATTAGGGCTAATATAATAGCTATTGCTAACGATACCCGCGACGATGGTTTTGGGCAGACCAGCTATAGGTTTCATCACTAGAGACTAATTTCTGTTTTTTCTTCTGGGAAAGGGCTTTTTTGCTGGCTTTTTCTACTTCGAGGGAGATTTCGGTAATAATAGCATCTTTCACTTTATTCATTTCGGCGTTAGTTAATTCACGCCCCAATTTCTTTCTCTCTTGACCGATTCTGGTTCTAACGCGCATCTGTTGGGCATCTGTCATCTCTTGAAGAGTCAGCTTTTTCATACAATCACACCCTGTATTGAGAAAGGAGTCTTTAATATAACATCATTTCAACGACTCACAATCAATCAATTGCCTTTTTTGATAGTAAAACGCGATCGAGATAGATATTACGCGCTTATTACACGCGTAATATCATAAAGTGAGTGAAGGATTAAACTAACAGATAGACCGATTAAATAAGTTTAAGAAATTTAACTTTAAAATCATCAATATCTTGTTGTGTTGTTGCCCAAGAAGTACAAAGGCGCAAACAGCTTAGCTGTGGATCGTCAAGTAATATGCGATGAAAAACAAACTGCTGCGTTAGCTTTTCTGCAATATCATTAGGTAAAATGACAAACACTTGGTTAGATTCTGGTGGTGCTAAAAAATCAAAACCATGCTCAATAAAGAATGCGGCTAATTGTGAGGCCATCTCATTGAGATGTTTACCTAATTTAAAGTAGAGATCGTCGCTAAATAACGCCGCAAATTGTGCCCCTAATAACCAACCTTTTGCCTGTAATCCGCCCTTTTGTTTTAAGCTAAAGCGAAAATCAGAATTTAATGCAGGATGACAAATCACTAATGCTTCTGCTGACATAGCACCAATTTTCGTGCCGCCAATATAGAAAGCATCAGTTAAGTGTGCGATATCTTCAATCGTTAGATCGCTGTTATCAGACATCAACCCTGTTGCTAAACGTGCGCCATCAAGATATAACCATAAATTATGTGCATCACAAAATTCGCGTAACGCTTGTAATTCGGCTTTACGATATACCGTACCAATTTCAGTGGCATTGGTTATATAAACAAGTTTAGGTTGCACCCAATGTTCATCGTTATGTTCAGCGAGGATCGGCTTCAATAAATCTGGGGTCAATTTACCATCAGCAGAAAAAGTGGTGATCACTTTATGGCCTGTTGCCTCAATCGCTCCCGTCTCATGAGTCGCAATATGCCCGGTGCTGACAGAAATTACTGCTTGATGTGGGCGTAAAAAGTGAGAAATAGCGGTTAAATTAGTGATGGTGCCACCATTAAAAAAATGGATCTGCGCTTCGGGTTGTTTAATTCGCTGTTTGATTAATTCTTTAGCTTGATGACAAAGGGTATCCATACCATAACCATCATAACGTTGACCTACTGTATCTGTAATTGCCTTCATGACCGCAGGATGTGCAATTTCATTATAATCATTTTGGAAGCGGTACACGTGTACTCCTATTTATGTTGTGTTTGGTCTGTCTATTATAGATAAAAGAAAAGCATATGGCCTTTAATTGACAAATTATCAAATAAACACCACATGCTGAGTCTAATATATTTAAAAATAGAGCGATTTAAAACCGCCTATTTAAAACAAACTTCACCCCAACGGGCTAACCCTGCGGTTACTGAGCCGAAATCATTACCTTTTACAATAGGCACATTAGGTAACTGTTGCTCGATAGCTTGACATAAAATCGGTGAACGCGCAGAGCCTCCCGTCATAAACACCACATCAGGTACCACGCCCCCTTGTTGTACGGCATCATTGACCAAATCAATCATTTTATCTTTAGGGGATCCAATGGCTTCAACCATTTGCTGGCGAGTGATATTGGTTTCTAATGTTTCACTTAATAACGCGATGCTGGCTAAATAGGTATGGCAATCTGATAATGCCATTTTCGCCTCTTCCGCTTTGCGGACAATGCCATATCCTAGTGTTTCATTATAGACTTCAATTAAGCGTTTTATCTTTTCTGGCTCTTGGGCATCACGACGTAGTTGATTTAATGCCGCTAAGTTTTGTTGAGAATAAAAATCTTTTTGTGCTTCAACATTATTGATGGCAATAGGATCCCAAAATTGTTTTAACGGTAATTTTATGCCCGATGAAGTTAGCCCTGTCATGCCAAATAAAGGCATTAGCTGTTTAAAAGCTAGGTAGATATCAAGATCATTACCACCCACACGTTGTCCACTATGCGCTAATAGTGTACTGGCACGATCGGTTTTACCCCGATAGCTAGGGCCCATTTGAATCAATGAGCAGTCCGTTGTACCGCCACCAATATCAACTACCAAGACTGTTTGGTCTTTGGTTAATGTGGATTCATATTCTAAACCTGCGGCTACCGGTTCAAATTCAAATAAAACCTGTTTAAAGCCGGCTCGTTTAGCTGCATTAATTAAAATATGCTCGGCTTGCTTATTGGCAGCCTCTCCCCCTAACCCATTAAAGTTAATAGGTTTACCAATCATGGCATCAGTAATGGTTGCTTGGGTGCTTTTTTCCGCTTGTTGTTTTATATTGGCCATCATGGCGCACACTAAATCTTCAAAAAAGCTGATTTGTATCTCATGTAAGCCTGAGGCACCAAGAAAAGATTTAGGCGATTTGACGTAATAAACATCACGGGGATCTTTTAGATACAAACTTAATGCCGCCTGACCGAAAACAATATCCTCAGGCACTAATTCAATATCTTCATCACGATTAAACGCGATTGATTTTCTTAATAGTTGTTCGCCAATAGAGTTGGTAGGTTTAATATTTAAGTGGCGAAATAAATGTTCGGAAACAGATTCACGGGTTGGCGCACAAAGAGTAGATGGAATATAAACATTCTCACCTTCTAAAGGTAATAGCGTTGGTTTCCCCTCTTTCATCATTGCCACAGAACAATTTGATGTTCCATAGTCAAAGCCAATAAACATATCGCCTCCCAGCTAGACTTCGTTAAAAAAAAGACTGAGCACTCTACAACAAGCTTATTGTAATTACTACCAGATTGTGGTGTTTTGTCTTTTAATATTCGAATGGCGTTTCTGGCGAATAAAGTTTATTACAGCTTATTGTTATAGCCATATCAGGTTTTAAACCACCTAAATAACAATCAACAGAATCGGTTAATAGATGAAATAAGCACCCAACGGCAATGGCTTTCCATTTCCAAGAAGGAATAAGCCATAAAACGATATAGACAATGGCAGCCCATAGAGTATGCAATGGATGAAAACCAACACTGCAACGATTGGGATCAAAGATTGGCGTTGCAAACAAATGGTCAATGTCTATTGCCATCGTACTCATCATAAGAAGCGCAGCAAGCCGCCAGTTTTTACCCCAAAATAGATAAGCGAGAGCTATTGGCGCTAAAAAATGTAAACCATAATGTATTATTGTTCTGGCGATTTCAAAGATCACAAACGTCTCTATTACTTTATTATTTGATAGGCAGCCCTTTTTATAAGGTGATTATCTCTATTTATCAAGGTGTATATTAGGTAAGCCCTGATCAATATCCCCTAAAGCAAAGGCTAAATCTACTGCGGCAATTAATGAACCTGTATAAGCATCTATATGTGAGAGTTGCGCATTTAATAGTGCAATTTCTGCGGTATTAATCTCCGTTACTGTACCTAGTCCATTGTTAAAAAAATCGACACTGGCGGTATAACTTAATTGTGCGGTATCAACGAGATTTTTAGCCGCTTTGTTTGCTTCAAGGGCCGATCTTAACGCATTCTCACTGAGAGAGATCTCTTTGATTGCCGTATCTTGGCTTTTGCGCAGATTTTCTTGTGCTAATTGGATATCTGATTGAGCATTGCTCATTCGCGACTGACGCATGCCCCCTTCATATAAGGGAATACTCACGCCAATTAAAATATTCGACGATGAAGTTCGTTGGCTAATTTCAGGTAACCCCTGAACATCAAAATGCCCCGAACCACCAGCAAGAGCACCGGCGAGATACACTTTAGGAAAATAGTCAGATTCAACAGAGCGTGCCGTTTTTAATGCCGCTTGCTCTAATTCATAGTGAGCTAAAATATCAGGGCGTTGTGATAACGCTTTTTTTATCACATCGTGAGTCAATGGGGAAATATCATCAGGTAAGCGCGCGTCATTATCATAATTCACTTTTATCTTTTCAAAGGGAGAGACACCTATTGCAGACAGTAATAACTGATATTGATCTTTTTCATGACCTTTAGCTAACACATGTTGTAATTCTACTTGGGCAACTTGTTGTTTGGCTAAAGCAACATCTAATACGGTTGCTAATCCCCGCGCACGTTTTTGCTCTATGGCATATAAAATATCGTTGCTTCTTTGCAGTGCCTCTTGGGTAAGAGTGACTTTTTTAAGGGCCGCACCATAACTAAAATAGGCAACAGAAACATCATGAATTATTTTTTGATGCATCAGATTAAAATTAAGGTTTGTTGCCAAAGAAGCATGTTTAGCGGCATCGGCTAAAGCTCCTCGTTTACCGAAGTCAAAAATAAGCCATCTAAAGGTTAACGCTGGAATAAAAGCACTGTTTGATGTTTTAATATCATCAACAATTGGATTGGCGGGTAAATCTACTTTTCCTCTTTGATAGCCTGCCAATGCTGTTGCGGTAATAATCGGCAAATAAGTACTTTCTACCATACCAATATCGGTGGCTGATTTTTTCGCTAATAACCAAGCAATCCGTGTTTCAGGATTATTTTGCTGACCAAGATCGATAAGTTCGGCCAATCCATAGCTCGTTTTAGTGGTTTGCTCTTGCTGAGGTGTGGCGAGGTATTGCTCAGAGGCTGCCATATAGTTTGTATTATTATAAGGCATCGGTTGTTGTGCTGAGTATTTCCCATAATCGCTAGTATCAATACATCCAACAAGTAATAAACTTAACCACGATGATAGAATATATTTTTTATGATTAATGGCCGATTTTATCATCATTTATTTTCTCTTATTAACTGTTTAAATACTTGTTCTCTTTCATTGATGGGCAACATCTTTATTTCTTCAGTTAAGACATTTTTCTTAAAATCATCTGGAGATAAAGGCAGTGTATCGGAATACTCACCATTATCATCAAAAATAAACCTATCAGCATAACTATGGCGACTGATGTAAGAAATCTTGCTTAATGACTGTTTAAAAAACAAGGTGAATACTTTGTTTCTTTCTTTATCTTTTCTCTCAAACAGCAGTAAATCAATATTATCTTTAGATTGTGCAATAGTCTCATTAATAGAGGCGACTAAATCTAAACACTCACTTTTATTGGCAGAGCATCTTAACTTTGTATAGTCATCTAAAATCGTGGCGAGCTGTTTGTATATTGTATTGACGATACTCGCGGGCCAGACTCGAGTAAAAATGACATACATAACAATATTGCCTAATAAAATACCCAAAATACGGTCGGAAACCACATCCATATCAAAACTCGGTTTAAAGCCATGTAGTGTCGTTAGCAAAAAGGCTAACCCTACTTGTACGCCAGCATAAGAGATACGTTCATTACCGGCGGCAACCCAGGCTGCAGGTAAAAGACAGAAGAAGATCAATACCATCAACTGAAAAATATCAGAAATATTAGGAATAATATAAAGCAGTGAGATCATGCCAATTAATGCGCCAATCAGACACCCTATTATTCTTAGTGTAAGTTTATGAACCGTTTCGCCCACTGAAGTAAGTGCAACCACATAGCAAGTGATCATCGCTGTATGGATACCTTGCCATTTAAAATAATCATAAAACAAATAACATAAAATAGCGGCAAGAGTTGTTTTAATAGCAAAGTATTTATGATTAGGATTACTAAATGCATCGCTTACAAAAAAGGGTGTGGCTTTTTTAATGGGTTTAGTGGTTCGTTTTGTTAGCAAAATAGTATTAAATTTATCCAATAAAGCGATTCTCTTTATTGGCTGAAAACGTTGCACACTATCTTTAATGTTATCTAACGAGTGATTGGCAAAACAGTCCGCAATATATTTACATCTTTTCGCTAACATAAAACGTAACGATGTTGAGGTATTGTCATCCATTGTTATTGACATAACTAATATTGCATAGGAGTTATCAACCATGTTTTCTAACCATTGGATATCTTCTTTACCTAATAGATAAAGGATTTTCATAACCATCAAATAACGTTGGCATTCTGCTTGTGTTCCTAGTATTTCACTCAGCGTTATCTGGTTAGTTTTTTTCCCTAAGAAAAAATCATGGGCTGCCATAAAGCGCGTTGAAATTTTATTAAGCAGTAATTTCCGTGGGCTAATACCAAAAAAATAATTGAATACAATCACCAATAGCATCGGCGAAACGGCCATTAATAACGCATAAAGCAATCCTCTGGTTGCAGCATCACCAAATGGGATATCTTCAATTAGCGTCATTAAAAAGGCGATCACCAAAGCAACTAAATTGCCTATATCACCAAGACTACTTGCTGAAGCTAAATACATAAAAATGGCTGAGAAAAAAGCCATAAAAAAGAAGCGTAAAATAATATTTTGAATAGTGAGATTAAACAGTACTAACGCCACACCAACCACAATGGAGCATAAAATAATGACCCCAAGGGAGAGTAATATATTTTGTACCGCATCCGCTTTAATCAAATAGATAATTAAATAACAGCTGATTGCTGATTCAGGAATTTCATAAACCATAGCGATCACGGCCATTAAGGCACACAGTAACGCTATGCGCCACGTAGTGGCGAATCGATAGTCAAAAGGTAATAAATCTTGTTTGACTTGTTTTGCTATCAGCGAAGATTTAACAGTCATCATCGTTAGGTACAATATTTACAGTAGCAGTGGCACCGATGCGCATGAGTGCTTCTGGTGGTTCAGTAATAATGACTTTGACAGGAAAACGCTGCTCAACCCGAACCCAATTTAATGATTTAGGTACATAAGGTAAGTCTCTTGGAATATTAATCAGATCGGTCGACATGACTCCCCGACTAATTCCTTCAACTTTACCTTTAATGGGGTGTTGATTATCAATCATGGAGTAAATCACCACACAGCTACCAATTTTTATATTATTTAAATCTGTCTCTTTAAAATAAGCCGAAGCAAACCAAGTATCAGAGTCAATTAAAGTAAAAACAGATTGCCCTGACAAAATAAATTCACCGGGAGATAAAACGACCTCAGCGATATATCCATTACTTGGCGCCCTTACCTCAGTATTACTTAACTCCCACTCTGCCATGGCAAGCGATGTTTTTAATGACTTGACTAATGCTTCTTCTGAATCGGTATTATTAATAAGTGCTTCAGATGCCTCATTCTGTTTCTGTGCTTGTTTTAATGTCACTTCAGCATCATGTTTTAACGTCCGAGCATCATCGACTTGTTGTGCTGTGACAAAGCCTTTTGCTAATAAAGGTTCTAATCGATTTAATGATTGTGTGGCTAATGATAAATTGACCTGCGCACGTTTTATTTGCTCTTGTGCCACTTCTGAATTGGATGTTTCCGCAATAATAATACGTTGCTTATTGCTTAATGTCGCTTGTGCAATCTGTAGTTGCTCTTTTGCTTGCTCTACCCTGAGTGCGTACATTGTGGGATCAAGTGTAAACAGTAAATCGCCTTTTTTGACTTTACTATTTTCTTTGACATAAACAGCAGCAATGCGTCCAGGCACCGAGGCTGAGATATTAATTTTATTTGCATCAATGATGGCATCTTCACTAAGAGGATTTAATGCCGATATATGAATACTTTGCCATAATAAAATGAGCGTTATCAAAAAAACAATAATGGTGATCACGCGTGCTAGGCTTTTTTTAATTTTTTTATCCATAGTTTAATAAGTAAAATAAAGTAAGGAGATAGTTAAAGAAATTGATAACATAATCGCAAAATAAAATAACAAAGGTACTGGCAATTTATCATCAATTCCCCAGTAGATAAGTAAAACCCGTAGACAAAAAGCACCTAATAGGCCAATAAATGTACATAACATCCAATAGGGAAAATAAGCACCTAGCATAGGAATAAAAGGAGAATGCCCTTGTGAACAGCCCGTCAACAATACAGTCATCACAGTTAAGCTGATAATTCGATGATGTTTTTTTATTAAGTTCAAGGTAATGCACCTATCATTTTATGATTAAATCCATTCATAGCTATCAATACTATAATATTTTTAGTTGTAATAAAGTGACTTATATTATTTTGCTAAAAATAGCATAAGGTTATTGTAGTTGAATTATTTATGATCAATTCAATTTTCTTTATTTTAAATACACTTTTCAAAATAATGCCGCAGTGCTGGTTAAATAGAGTTTGATTTTATTACTCACAAAAACATGCTCTGTGTGTGCTATTAGGTAATTTTAAGAGTATAGTAGACAATCTTTCTGCCTGTTTAGATATTATAGTTTTTATTATGGAATCAACGCTTTCTGCTCAAAATATACGCCAACTCCTTGCCAATGAAACACCGATTATTGATGTTCGTGCGCCAATAGAATTCAATCAAGGAGCGATGCCCAACGCAATAAATCTACCTTTAATGAATAATGAAGAGCGTGCGGCTGTAGGGACTTGCTACAAACAACATGGCTCTCAAAAAGCGGTAGAGTTGGGGCATCAATTAGTTAAAGGCGAGATAAAAGCACATCGTGTTGCTGCTTGGCGCGAGGCTTGCGAGCGTTTTCCTTCCGGATTTATTTGCTGTGCTCGTGGCGGTATGCGTTCACACATTGTTCAAAAATGGTTAGCTGAAATAGGCATCGATTATCCTTTAATTGAAGGTGGATATAAAGCGTTAAGACAAGCGACGATCGAAATGACCAATGAGCTAGTACAACGCCCTATTATCTTAATTGGTGGTTGTACAGGTAATGGTAAAACAACCTTAGTACGCTCTTTACCAGAGGGAATTGATTTAGAAGGATTCGCTCATCATCGAGGCTCCTCATTTGGTCGCACTATTGAGGCTCAGTTTGCTCAAGCGACTTTCGAAAACTACCTTGCTGTCGATATGTTAAAAAAATCCCCTTATCATTCGCGCTGGGTACTCGAAGACGAAGGCCGTGCTATAGGTGCTAATGGTTTACCGGAAAGTTTGCGTATACAAATGGCAACAGCCCATTTGGTTGTGGTGGATGATCCATTTGAGCGGCGTATGGCAAGACTCAAAGAAGAATATTTTGATCGTATGACTCATGACTTTATTGAAGCGTATGGTGAAGAAAAAGGTTGGCAAGAATACAGTGATTATTTGCATCATGGATTGTATGCTATTCGACGTCGATTAGGTGCTCAAAGAGCCGCGGAGTTAACTCAATTACTTGATAATGCTTTAGCCGCACAAAAAATAAGTGCGAATACAGAAGTGCATTTTTCATGGTTATCGCCTTTACTAAAAGAATATTACGATCCTATGTATCGTTACCAGTTAAGTAAAAAACAAGATAAAATTATCTATACGGGTAGCTATGAAGAAGTTGAACAATGGTTTGCTAACCATTAACTCCCTAGATTTTCTGTACTAAAATAAAGCCCCCAATAGATATTGGGGGTTAATTATTTTTGTTAAAAAAGCACTATTTTCTCTAAATCAAAAGAGTTAACTGACAATTAATATTCTTAGTTCTACGACTATTCACTTCTTTTACACAAACAGTAAAATAACCAAATAGTTCTGTTAAAACGTATAACAAGATGACTAACTTTATAACGTATTCTTATGGTTTGTTATTTTTTTCAAGAAAAAAGCCGCACATATAGCCATTATAAAATTAAACAACATACTAAAACTAAACGCTATCTTATAATGTTCAATTATATTCCTTGATATAACCTGTGTGAGGCTAAATTGCAAAATGATGGAAACAGATGTTACCCCTATAGCAGCCCCAATTTGTTGTAATGTTGCCGTTAATCCGGAAGCAATCCCTACAAGTTCAGGCTTCACTTTTTCTAACACTAAATTCAGCATAGGAGTCATAATCATGCCTTGTGTAAAGCCAACTAACAATAAGAAAGGAATAATTAATGTAGTGTTCTTAGGGGTAATCAAATAATAGACGCCTAAAATAAGCAAAATATAGCTGAAGGCATAACAGACTGCGCCCCAATAGATAACATGTTCGCCAATATTTTTGATCCACTTCGGTGTGAATAAAGAGGAAAGTATAAAACCGATACTTGCAGGAACAAACATTAAGCCAGAATCAAAAACCGTACGATTAAACCCACTTTGTAATAATATCGACATTATCATAGGAAAAGCAGATGATGTTGAATAAACAAAAACAACAATAATGAGCCCAATAACATATTGATGATTAGTAAAGAGTATCAGATCAAATAGAGGTTGCTTCCCTTGGTATTTTAATTTTTTTTCATAACAAAAAAATAGTATTAATAGACTTATTCCAACAAGAAAAAATAATGAACTAAACCATTGCCAGTGCCAGATAGGAAGCATCAACAATGGTAATAACGTAAATGATATACTAAGTGTAGATAAAATGACTCCTCCTATATCCAATTTGGTATGATCGGATAATTCATTTTGGGTAAGATAGCGCGAAAAAAATAATGCGATCACACCAATAAAAAGATTTATCAAAAAAATAGTACGCCACGCTAACCCAAATATATTTAATGATATTAATAATCCACCTAAGGCTTGCCCTGCTATAGCGGCAGCACCTAACGTCATACCAAGTAAGCCGAATACTTTTTTGGCTTGTGAGCTATCAAAATTAAGGCGAATACTTGAATATACTTGAGGGAATAACAAGGCTGCAGTTAGTCCTTGAAAACAACGGGCAATAACAAGTAAAACAGCACTTGGAGAAATTGCACATAATACAGATGATAACGTAAAGCCAAACATTCCAAAGCGATAGAGTGTTCGACGTCCATAAATATCACCTAATCGTCCACCTGTGATTAATAGCAAGCCAAATGCTAATTCGTATCCGACAATAATCAATGTGAGTTCGGTGAGTGTGGCGTTAAGTGTTTGTTCAATATTAACTATAGCGACATTAACGACAAATAGATCAAAGATAGTAACGAATCCAGCTAATAATAAAACAAATAAAGCGATACGTTGTTGTTTGCTCATTTCTTATCTCAATGATGAAAAAATAAGACTATAATAAGTTGTTTATCCTGATACAATTTAACCATTTATACTATTACTAAAAGCAATAGCCTATGACAGAAAGAAAAAGAACACGCCCCGATCTTGCTGATTTTTTACGTACTAAAAGACAAAGTATTTCACCTGAGTCAGTTGGTTTACCTGGTACAGGGCGTCGACGCACTCCTGGTTTACGCCGAGAGGAAGTAGCTGCACTCTCTGGTGTCGGATTAACTTGGTATACATGGCTTGAACAAGGGCGGGATATTGGAGTATCAAGTCAATTTCTAGATAATTTAGCGACAGCTTTACACTTAAATAGCGCAGAAAGGCAGCATCTTTACTTATTATCACATATGAGAGAGCCGACAGAAACCGGCATAGTGGAATACCAAGTTCCTGATACGATTTTAAAAATTTTAGCTGACTTTCCTCCAGAATATATTTGCTATGTTTTAAATCTACACTGGGATGTTTTAGCTTATAATCAAAAAGCAGATCTATACTTCCATTTTTCGGACTACTGTACTGAAAATCGTAATTATCTCTATTTGTTATTTATGGATCCTAGATACAAAACACGCATCAATGATTGGGAGCATACAGCGGATAGATTACTTGCTAGTTTCCGGCGTGACCATGCAAGAGCTAAAAATGATCCAAATATTCGTAAGCTAATTGCTAAATTAAACTGTTCATCACCAGAATTTAAGCATATGTGGGAAAAACATGAGATCTACCCTCCCTGTGATGGAGTAAGAACATTAAATTTTGCTGGTAAAAACGAGCGTTATGAATACACCTCATTAGCATTTGATTTAGAAAAATATAATCGAATTTTAGTGTATATCCCTAAAGATAAGTAGAAAATAAAGGATATAAAAACTAAAAGCATGCTTATTTCCATTATGGAAATAAGCGATTGCTCTTTTATCATTAGGTTTTATTTTTTTTAGTTACTAGAATGCCACTTTCTAAAACGAGGTGGTTTATGACTAAATATGTTATTTTTAGTTTTTTTTTAGTATTGATTTATCCTCTTGGTGTTGATCTATACTTAACTGGATTAACAGCAATTGCTAGCGATTTAAATGCTTCTGAAGTGACATTGCACCATGCATTTTCAATTTATTTGATGGGAATGGTGTCATCCATGTTAATTGCTGGATGGTGCAGTGATAATTTAGGTCGTAAGCCTGTTATTTTATTTGGTACTCTGATTTTTTTCTTCGCGTCATTAAGTGCTGGACTTTCGATAACGGAAAAACAGTTCTTGATTTCACGATTTTTTCAAGGTAGTGGCTCAGGTTTTTGTTACGTTGTTACTTTTGCGATATTAAGAGACACATTAACAGAACAACAACGTGCTAAAGTACTTTCTATGATAAATGGTATTACTTGCATTATTCCGGTATTAGCTCCTGTTCTAGGCTTTATTATTTTATTATATTGCGAATGGTCAATGATGTTCTATCTTATGGGGGCTTATTCCCTATTGGTTTTTATCTTTTGTTTTTTGGGGATAAAAGAGACCTACCATAAAAAAGAAATTAAAAATAAAAAAGTAAATCTATCTGTAATAAAACCAACAACAGACTCTTTTTTCACTCGCTATTTTTTAAGTCGTTTACTTATTTCCTGCTTAGGAATGGCCGTTATTCTTACTTATGTCAATATTTCCCCTATTGTAGTGATGCAACAAATGAATTATTCAACAGGAGAGTATTCAATATTAATGACATCATTAGCAATGATAAGTATGACCATTTCTTTTTTAATGCCAAAAATATTAATGAAATACCGCTATAAGCATATTTTATCAGTAGGGTTTATATGTTTTGGAATAGGTATTATTTTCCTTTTTATAGGGAAAAAGAGTGACATGCGTTGGTTTTTTATTACCTTTGCATTATGCGGCTCAGGATTTGCGTTATTATTTGGGATTATTATGAGCCAAGCACTTTCTCCCTTTAGCCAACGAGCCGGCGTTGCGAGCTCTGTGCTGGGTATTTCACAATTAAGTTTTTCTTCACTTTATATTTGGGTAATGGGGTGGATTGAAGTATCCTCAATAAATATGTTGGTGGTTATTTTATTTATCAGTTGTATTGTAGGTACTCTTTTTCTATGCTTTCCTCGGTTCACAGAACAAAAAAAGGTTAAATATAATGTCTAGCAAACCATTACATAGAATTGATTTGAATTTGTTAGTCATATTTCAAATTCTTTTACAGGAGCGCAGTGTCACCTTGGCCGCTAAGTGGTTATCCATTTCTCCTTCTGCTGTGAGTAAAGCATTAGCCAAATTAAGGATATGGTTTGATGATCCTCTTTTTATCCGTAGTCCACAAGGGTTGATCCCAACACCATTATCGTTAAGTATTGAAGATTCTTTATCTGATTTTATTAATATTAGCCACCATATAGCCAATAAACGTAATACAGAAGTTCCTGTTGGACTTAAATTTAATTTAGTTTTAGAAACACCGTTACATCAGGTCATGTTACCTTCTTTACCACAACAAATATTATCTCATTACCCAAAATCCACACTTCAGATAAAAAATTGGGAATATAATTCCCTTTCTAATATTATTGATGGAGAAGTTGATATTGGGCTTGTTGGACGTGAATACTATTCACGCTCAAAAGAGTTATTAGAGCTACTTCCTGATGTGATTGATTATGAAATATTATTTGATGATATCCCACTCGTTTATCTACACAAAAATCATCCGTTAATGAAAATGAAGTGGGATCTTAATAATTTTTTATCGTTTTCTCAGGTGAGTACAGAATATGACAAACAAAGTCATTGGGCTTTGGATAATATCTTAAAAGAAATGAACAAAAGTCGTCAGATAGCAATTACTTATACTTCTTTTGAGCAATCTCTTTTTATGATATCTCAACCTGACCATCAATTAATTACTTGTGCACCAGGATATTGTCGTTATTATGTAAAAACACATTTTCCCGATATTGTAACATTACCTATCCCTCTCCCCCCTGTGTTTTTAGAACAGCTTCATCTACCTTTTGTTTTGTTATGGCATAAGCGTAATAGCCATAATACAAAAATTATATGGCTAAGAAATACAATAAGAAAAAGTATTAACCAACAAACCTCCGATATCTGATAGTTTAAAATAATAAAAAAGGTGATTTGATATCAAATCACCTTTTATAAACTTATTAACGCTATATTAGTATAATCTATTTAACGACTTCACCACTATCAACAACGGTTTGACGTACTTTATTCGCAAAATTTTGAGCTTCACTGATAATCGCTTGTTCATCTACGGTTAACAGCTGACGATCTTCCATCAAAATTTTACCATCTACAATGGTATGACGAACATTACTTCCATTCGCACCATAAACTAATGCTGCATATGGGCTATACATAGGCACCATATTAGGTGCTTTAGTATCAACAACAATAATATCAGCAAGTTTTCCCGATTCTAAAGAGCCTAATTTATCTTCCATATGTAATGCCTTGGCTGAGCCTATTGTTGCCATTTCAACGACGGTTAATGGTGGCATTGCGGCGCGATCTTTATTCTCTAATTTATGAATTTTGCCTACTAAATTTAACTCATTCATCGTTGTGAGTGTATTGCTCGACATAGGACCGTCAGTCCCTAAACCAACACGAACACCTTTTTCTAGCATGGCAACAACGGGCGAAACACCTTTGGCTGATTTGGTATTAGCACTAATATTATGAGCCACACCTACATCATATTTCTTTAATAAATCAATATCTTGCTCATCAACCATAATCGCATGAGCGGCAATGACTTTATTATTTAAAGCGCCAATATCTGCCATATATTGAACTGGGCTTTTACCATCGGTTCGTTTTGCAATTTCTTCTTTCTCTCTATCGGTTTCTGCTAAATGGATCATCACAGGAGCATCAAGCTCTACCGATAGTTTAGCAATTTTTTGCAGGTTCTCTGTGGTATTGGTATAAGGTGCATGAGGTGCAAAGGCAGGAGTAATACGCGGGTGATCTTTATATTCATTAATAAAATTGACAGCATATTGAATGCCTTCTTCAGGGGTTTGTGCATCAGCCACCGGAAAATTAATCACTGATTCACCTAAGATGGCTCTATTTCCCATCTTATCAACCGTTTTAGCAACTTCATCTTCAAAATAATACATATCAACATAGGTAGTTACTCCCCCTTTTACCATTTCAACATTGGCGAGGTTTGCTCCCACGCGAACCATATCGCGAGACACCATTTTATTTTCTAAAGGGAAAATATAACGATGTAATCGGTCTGGCACGTCATCGGCTAAAGAGCGAAAAACCGTCATTGATGCATGTGTGTGGGTATTAATTAATCCTGGCATCACGATATCACCATCCACATCTAACACTTTGTTGGCTTGGTATTCTTGTGTTAACTCAGGCCCCCCAACGGCGATAATTTTATTTTCTTTTACAACAACCGTTCCTTGTTCGATAACCTGATTTTGTGCGTCCATTGTTAACACTGTGCCATCGACAATCATTAAATCAGCCTGTTTGGCTGCGTGACTAGTAAAAGAAACCGCCATAACAGCGAGTGCAAGCATTGATTTAGAAAATGACATAACTACCTCTCGGATGGTAAGAATATTCAAAAGTTTATTATTTTATTGATAATTTATTATTTTTTACGTTTTTGCTGTAGTAACCATTTATCCAACTCATTAGCAAAAAGTTGCCGGTCGCGCTGTGATAAACTTGCCGGTCCTCCTGTTTGAATGCCACTTGCTCTCATCGTATCCATAAAATCACGAATATTTAATCGTTCGCGGATTGTTGACTCTGTATAACGTTCACCTCGAGGATTTAGCGCAATAGCCCCTTTTTCGATCACTTCAGCCGCTAAAGGAATATCGGCAGTGATCACCAAATCATCTTGGTTTGCACGTTGTACAATTTCATTATCAGCCACATCAAAACCTGCAGAAACCTGCAATGTGCGCAAATAAGGCGATGCGGGTATACTTAATCGCTGATTTGCCACAAAAGTGATCACCACTTTTTCTCTATCTGCTGCCCGATAAAGTATCTCTTTAATAACTTTAGGACAGGCATCAGCATCAACCCATATCGGCATAGTAACTCTCTTTGATTGTTTCTTTTTGAAAATTAATCCTATTAAAATAACACATTCCCACTCATATCGTTATTTAAAGCAGATAAATCACATAGTCTTTTTGAGTTAAGTGTTAAGTGATTAACGCGTAAAAGTGCATGATATCGTAAAATAAGTCATCGACTAACCTTACTCTACTGTCTTAATGGGGTAAGTTTATGGCATAATGCCGCCCCATTATCTTTATCATTCACTAATCATGAGTATTCGTCTTGTTAATAAGTAATAATATCACTATGCAGTTTGGTTCGAAGCCACTGTTTGAAAACATTTCTGTTAAGTTTGGTGGCGGTAATCGCTATGGTTTAATCGGTGCTAACGGCAGCGGTAAATCCACCTTTATGAAAATTCTCGGTGGTGATCTCACGCCTACTAGCGGTAACGTATTCCTTGATCCTAATGAGCGCTTGGGTAAGCTAAAACAAGATCAGTTTGCTTATGAAGAGTTTACCGTGCTTGATACGGTAATTATGGGGCACGCTGAGTTATGGGAAATTAAACAAGAGCGTGAACGTATTTATAGCTTACCGGAAATGAGTGAAGAAGAGGGTTTACGTGTTGCCGATCTTGAAGTGAAATTCGGTGAAATGGACGGTTACACCGTTGAATCACGTGCCGGTGAATTATTATTAAACGTTGGTATTCCACTTGAGCAACATAATGGCCCAATGAGTGAAGTGGCGCCAGGATGGAAACTACGTGTGCTCCTTGCACAAGCCCTATTCGCTGATCCTGACATCTTATTACTTGATGAACCGACGAATAACTTAGATATTGATACGATCCGCTGGCTAGAACAAACATTAAATGAACGTAATAGCACTATGATCATCATTTCCCATGACCGCCATTTTTTAAATATGGTGTGTACTCATATGGCCGATCTTGACTATGGTGGATTAACAGTTCACCCAGGTAATTATGATGAGTATATGTTAGCGGCAACACAAGCGCGTGAACGTTTACTCGCTGATAATGCAAAGAAAAAAGCACAAATTAGTGAATTACAATCCTTTGTTAGCCGCTTTAGTGCTAATGCATCAAAGTCTCGTCAAGCCACTTCGCGTGCAAAACAAATTGAAAAAATTCAATTAACCGAAGTTAAAGCTTCCAGCCGACAAAATCCCTTTATTCGTTTTGAGCAAGAGAAGAAATTATTTCGTAATGCGTTAGAAGTAGAGAATATTGCTAAAGGTTATGAAGCAAATACGCCTTTATTTAAAGACGTAAATATGATGCTGGAAGTGGGCGAAAAAGTGGCGATTTTAGGCACCAATGGTGTGGGTAAATCAACCATGATCAAAACATTAGTGGGTGAATTAACGCCTGATAATGGACGCGTTAAATGGTCTGAAAATGCCACTATAGGTTATTATGCACAAGATCATGCCACTGATTTTGAAGTTGATATGACCGTTTTCGATTGGATGAGTTTATGGATGAAGCCAGAAGATGATGAACAGTCGGTGCGTAGTGTATTGGGTCGCCTTCTTTTCTCACAAGATGATATTAAAAAATCAGTCAAAGTATTATCTGGTGGTGAAAAAGGCAGAATGCTGTTTGGTAAATTAATGATGCAAAAACCAAACGTTCTGATTATGGATGAACCTACCAACCACTTAGATATGGAATCTATTGAGTCACTGAATATGGCGTTAGAACTCTATCAAGGGACGTTAATTTTTGTTTCTCACGATCGTGAGTTTGTCAGCTCATTGGCTAACCGCATTATTGAAATTACGCCTGAAAAAGTGACTAATTTCCAAGGCACTTATGATGAGTTCTTGGCTAAGAAAGGGATTGATGGTTAGTACCCCCCCTTATTTATTAATATAAAAAATAAAAGGCTTGGTGTTATTTTACGTTCCAAGCCTTTATTTTATTTAAAGATAGAGTTATAGCTGTAGCTATTGTCACTTAATTCATTGTAATTATGGGCGTTTGTTATTGGCGGAAGGAGATATATTCACTTGGTACTATATTATTTATATAAATATTATTTATAGTCTCATCAGTAATATTGAATTCAAGTGTTCTAATAAATGGATAGTTATAATCAATAATAGCTTTCCTTAATGATCCACAGGCTTTTTCTTTTTTGTTTTCATCTTTAAATAAAGTTTCCATTCCATGTTCTATAAATCCTTCTACTATATCTACATGAGGATTGCAGAATGACAATAATTTGATTTTAATTAAATTCAAAAACTCTTTTGAATTTTTATCTTTTATATTTAAAGAAACAGTATTCATCAAAAGTTTTATTTGAATATTTTTTCTATATTCTATATCGATATGCTGTATTATATTCATAAGTTTTTGTAATTTACAACGATCTTCAATTTTATCGTCTACACTAATTCTATAATTATTTATATTATATAAACGAACAAAATCTGTTACACCATCCAAATAACGCTCTACGTTAAAATAATTATTTGGTAGTAAGTCATTTTTTATTTGGGATAAATAGAAATTGTATTGATTAATATCATAATTAACATAATTAGGAATTTCATGTAGTCTTCTTCTTATATAACTTCTTATATTTCCTATGTCTTTTTCTATGCTTGGGTTTTTATTATGTATCCGATCCATCATGTCTTTAATTAAATTATCTAATAATACCTCACCATTATAAACGTTTTTTATAACAAATTTCATTTTTAAATCATAACCATCTTTTAAATATAAATGAAAATTATCTTTATATTGCGCCCCTGTCATAGAATATAATTCTGCAAAGCAATCAACCTTATCAAATATTGAATTTTTAGGATTGAAATAGGTATGATAAAGTAATTTAAGCACATGTTCTTTTTGACCATGATTAAACCAATCTTTTATTTTTTCCCAAATAGACATTGCATCTCTAGCTTTAGATGCGTGTGATAATTTGTTTATTTGCGAAGTTGATATATTTACTCCACCAATTGTTAATTTACTCATATAACACCTTAATGATAATTACATATTAATTGAAATGCTTCTCTTTATTTATATTGGGAAAATATTTTATTTTATCTTTTAATTACATCATTATATTAAAAATATAGGTAATATTAATTTCATGTGGTATTTAAATATATAAAGATTAATACATGTTTTTTTGTTTGAAATTTAACATTCTGTTGTTGTATGTTACCAACCACGAGTCAATCATAATCCCCTTTCATTTTTGATGAAATTATCATGTTGCTCTTTTGAAGTCCTACCTTATGGTTATGTTGCTAAGAAACAGACAACCGTATAAAAGTGATGCAACAATATTAGAAACACCACAAATGATTTCGGTTGTTAATCGCGCCCAATTTTCTTTTTTGTGACAGTGTCACGCTTATTTTATATCAACAACCCGAATATTCATTATTTAATAGTCTGGTTAACTTAATAATTGTGTAAATTGTCGATATAATAGCGCACCTAATGTTTGTGATGTGTATTCCGTACTGTGTTCTAAATTATCAACGGCAGCATGCATACCATGATAAATAAGCGTGCAGGTTAATTCAGGCTGTAGGACTTGCCACGTTTTATTCTCTGTCCCCCCCATTAATATCTTTTGTAACTGCTGTAGCGCTCTATTTTCATGAATATTACCGCTTTGATGAAAGACTTGATGAAAAAGCATATCGTGTAATTCTTGTTTTTCAACATAAGCAATAACGCTAGTTTCACACCACTGTTTTAATTTAGCGCGAAAATCTTGAATTTGGCAGCTTGCCATTGCTTGCTCAACTTTATCAATATACCAATCCATATATCGAGTTCGCAGTGCGTCGAGAATATCTGTTTTTGCCGTAAAATAGTGATAATACGTTCCTTTAGCGACCCCCGCTTGTTTTACAATATCGCTGACGGTTGTGGCATCAAATCCTTTTTCAAGAAATAGTGTTTCTGCGGCGTTCATTAACTCTTCTAAACGAACTTCGGCTGGCTTTGTTCTTGGTTTATCGATATTTTTTTCTTCTAATGACATTGCTCATCTCCCTCTAAGTGGCTGTTAAAGGGTACTCCATATTGAGAATAGCCACAATAACCGTAAATGAAACTTATTATCATCAATTGATTGACCGACGGTCAGTCGGATATTATGATACTACTATTATTTCACCATAAAGGTAATAAAACTTATGAGTTATACAAAACGGTTGTCACTTATTTGTGCTATCTGTTTAGGCACATTTATGGCCACTCTTGATATTAGTATCGTCAATGTTGCTCTACCTACTATTCAGAATGATATTAATGCCAATATGGCTACATTACAGTGGATTGTGGATGCTTATGCACTATGTCTATCAGCTTGTATTTTGTCTTCAGGGCCATTAAGTGATCGTTTCGGACGAAAAAAAGTGTGGCTCTGGGGGGTGATTATTTTCACTCTAGGCTCCCTTATCTGTGCTATTGCACAACAACATGAAATATTAATCCTTGGGCGTATTATCCAAGGTATTGCAGCTGCAGCCCTTATTCCTGGCGCATTATCACTTATTACACATGCCTTTCCTGTTGATATTGAACGTATCCGTATTATTGGTATTTGGTCTTCGGTTAGTGCATTATCGCTGATTATTGGCCCTATCCTTGGTGGTGCATTAGTTCATGCCAGTGGTTGGGCAAGTATATTTCTTATTAATATTCCTATTGGTGCTATTACAGTATTACTAGGCTGGTATGGATTAAGTGAAAGTGCCGATCCTGAGGATGTTGCGTTAGATCCCCTAGGACAATTAACCAGTATCTTGGGATTAGGTTTACTAACCTATGGTTTTATTGAAGCTGGCTCTGTAGGTTGGTCTGATTATCGTACTGTATTCGCATTAATTGTCGGTCTGATTTTTATTACCCTGTTTGTTATAGTCGAAAAACGTATTGAACGCCCGTTATTACCGCTATCGTTATTTAAAGATCGCTCGTTTTTCCAATATAACCTTTCCTCTTTTACTTTGGGATTTGCCACTTATAGTAATGTCTTTTTTATCGCTTTTTTCCTACAAAAAGCACAAGGCTGGAGTGCATTAGAAACAGGTTTAAGAATGGCTCCTGAGTTTATCGCCATGGCTCTTTTTTCTATGTTATTTGGACGGTTCTCTCGTTATATATCTGTCAGAAAATTAATGATCTTTGGCTTTTTGTTGATTGCAATATCTTCTTGTTTATTGGCAACATTAGCAACAAATAGCCCTTACGCAATAACAGGAAGCTATTTATTTATCTTAGGTGCAGGAATGGGATTAGCGACACCCGCAATCGGAGTTTTAGTGATGAAAAGTGTAGCACCGTCTCGCTCGGGCATGGCGTCTGCAACCATGAATGCATTAAGACAAACCGGTATGACAATGGGAATTGCGTTATTAGGTACATTAATGATACAGCAAGCAATTAATTATATGATGATACAAAGTCAAGCATTAGGAATAGTGGCAGAACAGATTAATATTATTACGTTAGTAACAGAAAATAAAACCGCTTCCCTAGATAATCAGTTGGTTGCCCTATTACCTGAAGCATTTAATTCAGGATTTGCCTATGCCATGCTAACCGCAGGACTTTCCTGTTTTATTACTCTGTTTATTATGCTTTTTCCTTGCAAAGAGAAACAAGGTGCACTTTCTCAGCAGATAGCGGATTAATTATTATAAACGCTGAGTTAAAAATGCAAGAAAATGTTCAATATTACGTGAAAGCGAACGACGACTTGCATATATCGCGACTAAACTAATTGATGCGGGCTGTTGAGGAAAAGAAATAGCTCGCAATTTGCCTGCCTTTATCGCATCAAGGCAACAATGTTCAGCTAAAATAGCAAAACCTAAACCTTTTAATACGGCAGCTTTGGCTAAGATAGCACTATTTACACGATAACAGCTATTAATTGTCACTTTTACAGGGTTCTGCTCTTTATCAATAAAGATCCACGGCTGCCCTTCTAATGCACTTAAACTGGAAATACAAGGTAATTGGCTTAGTTGTTCAATATCTGTAGGGATACCCGTTTTTGCTAATAAGCTCTCTGAGGCAACAACAATACTACGCCACGACTTTATGAGACGTGAATGGTAGCTACTATCGGCTAATTGGCCACGATGAAATGTTAGAAGTAAATCAATATCATCTTCTATAACATTTCTTGGCATTAGCTGCGTATCACATTGAATGGTTAAGTTAGGATGAAGTGCAGCAAAATCCGCTAAAATATCGGCAAGTAACTCACTACCATATTCACTGGGTATCGTGAGTCTAAAGGTTCCTGTTAATGGGCCATCACTCGTTATATGTTCTACAACATTATCTAATTCATATAAGGTCTTTTTGGCTTGCTGATACAAGATTTTCCCTTGCTCAGTTAAACGCATTTTTCGCGTGGTTCTATCAATTAATCGGCAGTTAAGCTGTTGTTCTAGCTGTTTTATTGCCCTACTGACATTAGATGTTGGCATAGAAAGTGATCGTGCAGCACTGGCAAACTGTGCTTGCTCTGCAACCGCAGAAAAAATACGTAATAAATTAAGGTCAATTGACATAAAAATACTGCCTATATGGGGAGTATTGAATATAGGCAGTGTAACATTGATTGTTCTCTCACTTGAAAAGAATTAACAATAACCATAGGACATTAATTTTTGATAACGTTTCTCAAGCAGTTCTTCTTTAGAATAACGATTCAATTCTGTTAAATCTGCGAGGAGCTGTTTTTTTACGAATTCAGCCGCTTGCTGGTAGTGGCGATGTGCGCCTCCCAATGGTTCAGGAATAATCGAGTCTATAATACCCAATGCCTGTAATTTAGGTGCCGTCATTCCCATGGTTTGGGCGGCAATAGGCGCTTTATCAGCATTTTTCCATAAGATAGAGGCACAGCCTTCGGGCGATATGGCAGCATAAGTACTATATTGCAACATATTTACTCGATCCCCCACACCTATTGCTAATGCACCACCAGAAAAACCTTCCCCTGTTATTGTACAAATTATCGGTGTTTTTAATCGGGACATTTCAAGAATATTTCGTGCTATGGCTTCTGATTGCCCCCGCTCTTCAGCGCCAACCCCCGGATAAGCACCCGCGGAGTCAATAAAAATAATCACTGGTAAATGGAAGCGTTCAGCCATTTTCATCAGGCGTAATGCTTTCCGATAACCTTCTGGTGATGGCATACCAAAGTTTCTTTTTACTTTCTCTTTAGTATCTCGCCCTTTTTGTTGACCGATAATCATCACTGGTTTTCTATCTAAACGCGCTAACCCTGCAACAATCGCTTTATCATCAGCATAAGCACGATCGCCGGCCAACTCTTGGAAATCAGTAAAAATAGCTTTGATATAATCTAATGTATAAGGGCGCATAGGATGACGTGCTAACTGTACGATCTCCCAATCCCCTAAATCAGAAAATATAGAGCGTGTTAATGAAAGGCTTTTTTGGCGAAGTTTGGCGATTTCTTCGTCTATATCAACTGCCGTTGTTTCATCTTGAGACTGTTTAAATGCAAGTAATGCATCTATTTTCTCGTCTAATTCAACAATAGGCTTTTCAAATTCAAGATGAATAATAGACATAATTTGCCTCTTAGCTAAATCGGGTTATATCAAACTATTTAGTCTAGAGAAAACTAACTTATTGTTATAGAGATATTTTTGATAAACAGTGTTATCAAAAATGGGATAATAAAATAGGTAGTGGTTAAAAAAATTTATTTTCTAGCTTTTATCTCTATACAGTTATTTATAAGTTATGTATAAATATACAGCTGGACAGTTTTCACCAGAAAATCACCAAACACAACAATAATCCATTAATACAAATAATTAAAATGATAATATGTTCTCAAAAAAATCTCGTTCTACAACTGCACTACTGTTTTCATCACTTATTCTGACTATAGGAAGAGGTGCAACACTGCCTTTTATGGCGATATACTTATCACGACAATATAAATTGCCTGTTGATGATATTGGTATCGCAATGTCTATTTCACTGACTACGGGGATAGTTTTCAGCCTTGCCTTTGGTATGCTGGCAGATAAATTTGAAAAAAAGCGTTATATGGCTTTTTCTATTATTACCTTTATTATCGCATTTGCTGCTATCCCAATGGTCAATAGTACTATTTTAGTGGTTATCTTTTTCTCAATTATTAACTGTTCCTATTTAGTCTTTTCTACGGTATTGAAAGCTTATTTTTCTGAAACTCTATCAATATCAGCAAAGCCTAAAATATTTTCACTAAACTATACTTTTATTAATATCGGGTGGACGGTTGGCCCACCTATTGGCACATTATTATTAATGTATGGTACTCAATTACCTTTTTGGTTAGCTGCAATATCCGCCAGTATTCCTTTATTTATGATCCAATGTTTTGTGCAACGTTCAGTGGTAGACCATTCCACAGAAGAAAATAGTGTAAAGTGGGATCCGAAAATAATGCTAAAAGATAAAGCATTAGGCTGGTTTGTGCTTTCAACTTTTTTTGGCACATTAACTTTTGGTACATTTGCTTCGTGTATTTCGCAATACCTTTTAGTTGTTTATGATGCTAAATTGGCTGAATCTGCTATTGCGGTGATCCTCCCCGTCAATGCGGCCATTGTCGTCTCATTACAATATATCGTCGGTAAACAAGTGGTTGCTGAAAGACTACGTAAATTAATGACCTTAGGCACACTCTTTTTTATCTTAGGATTAGCGGGCTTTATGCTGGCGGGTGATAATTTAATTTTCTGGGCAATGGCGATAGCAATATTTACCTTTGGTGAACTGATTTATGCACCTGGTGAGTATATGATGATCGATAATATTGCGCCGTTAGGAATGAAAGCAAGTTATTTCTCTGCACAATCTCTAGGTTGGTTAGGTGCTGCATTAAATCCACTTGCTAGTGGTTATATCCTGACAACCTTGCCCCCTATTTCGTTATTCGCTATTTTAATGGGGATCGCAGTACTAGCTTGGCTTTGTATGTTGCAAGGTATGAACTACAGTGAAAAAAGAATAGCTGCTTAATATATTTTATTGCCGTTGATATTGTTGGCGATATCCAGATAAGGAACAATCAGTCTCGCGCTTAAAATAACGGCATAGATATGAGGGATCGTCAAAATGGAGTTTTATGGCGATCTCATTTACTGATAGCGTAGTGTGCGTCAATAACGCTTTTATTTTAAGAATTACTTGTCTATTAATCAGCGTCTTAGGAACATCATTAAAATATTGTTTAGTGAGCTGTGATAGATAAAACGGTGTGATGCTAAGGCGATTTGCATAATAGGCAACGTCTCTGTGCTGGTGGCTATGTTTTATAACTAATTCCCAAAATTGCCAACATAAGTGCTCTTTACGGCTGAATTCTTTTTTAGATAAGGAATAATGAGATGGTATTAATTCTGTTATCGCAAAAAAAAGATTTTGTAACTGCCCTCTCAACATTAACTTTCTATGATCAGTATAACTTTTATCTATATATTTTAATTGTTCCACCCAATTGTTTATGGCGTTTAAGTGAACCGTTGAAGGGCGACAAATGGGGTTTTCATGCAAAAATGTAAACAAACTATTTGAAAGTGCATAAGCGATCTCAGAGGCAAAAGATTTCTTAAGAAAACAATAAAAAATACGAAAATTAGCTGATTTACGTTGCAATGTGACCATTCTATCATCACCGAGTATCACTATATCATTCGCTTTAATGGTTTTTGTTTGAAAATCTATATTAATAACAGCCCTGCCATCTAAACAAATAATAACCACAACATAAGATAATGCTAATGGATAGCCTAATTCATTATGCATATCGCTTTCACCAATAACGGCATACTCCGAAGGGATATTTAACTTTAATAATGATTGACTAAACATAAATTATTCACTCTATTGCATATTGCTACTGTTTTTATTTTTAATGATCTCAATGTTAATCACAAGAGCATTAATGGATTTAGTTGTCAAAAGTACCGATAACACCTTAATTAATCCATTCAGTTTTATATTGGCTCTCTTTAAAATACGATCATCCTAACATAATGAAACATACGTTATAACAGAGCTAAATTGTATGAAAAAATTACAAACAGAACGATTATTATTACGTCCATGGCGAATATCAGATGCAGAGAGCCTCTATTATTATGCGAGGGATAAGCGAGTAGGCCCTATCGCTGGCTGGCCAGCACATAAAAGTGTTGCTGAAAGTACCGAAATTATCCAGACTATATTTATGCGTGATGAAGTTTATGCTGTCACATTGCTCGATGATGATAAAGCGATTGGTTTAATTGGCTTATCTTTTTGCCATGAGAGCAATTTCCCTATAGGGGATAATGATGCCGAAATTTCTTATTGGATTGGTACTCCTTTTTGGGGGAAAGGACTTATTCCTGAAGCAGTGAAAGCGCTTATTTGTCATAGCTTTGAGACTCTACAATTAGATAATCTATGGTGTGGTTATTTTGCAGACAATGTAAACTCGAAGCGAGTACAAGAAAAGTGTGGATTTAAATATCATCACATAATTAAAGATCAGTATGTGGAGTATTTAGACGAAATAAGAACAGAAGTTATTTGTCGTTTAACCAAAAGTGAATGGCAAAAACAACAATAAAAAACAGCAAAGCAAAAAAACAACGGATTATAAATCTTATAATCCGCTGTTTTGCTATTGTTTATCCATTAAACATGATCTAATGCTTGAGATAAGTCAGCAATAAGATCATAAGGATTTTCAATACCAATAGATAAACGAATGGTTGTTTCTTGAATACCTATATTGTGGCGTAATTCCATAGGAACACCTGAATGTGTGGTAGAGCCAGGATGACATGCCAATGACTCGGTTCCTCCCAAACTCACCGCTAATTTAAATATTTTCATCGCATTGAGAAAACGAAAAGCTTCTGCTTCACCACCAACAATATCAAAGGAGAATGTTGATCCTGCGCCTGTGCATTGTCTAGCAAATACTTGACCTTCAATACTATTTTCATCTACAAAAGGTAAATAGTGGATCACTTTCACTTTTTCATGGTCACGTAGAAATTGTGCAACTAATAGCGCATTTTGATTGGCTTTTTCCATGCGAATTTGCAATGTTTCTAAAGAGCGGCCTAACATCCAGCAAGAATGCGCATCAAGTTGTGTCCCTATTGCACCTCTTAATAGGCGAACTTGATTAATAAGCTCGCGTGATCCCATTGCAGCCCCGGCGACTAAATCAGAATGTCCACCCACATATTTTGTTAATGAATAGAGTGAAATATCAGCGCCTTGCTCTATAGGATGTTGATAAACAGGTCCTAATAAGGTGTTATCGCAAATAATAATAGGTCGATAGCCTTGGCTTGTTTCTAATTTATCCGCAACGATTTTTAACGCTTGAATATCAACCAGTGAATTAGTTGGATTGGCGGGAGTTTCGGCAAATATCACCGCAACTCTCCCTTTTTGGCTAGCCATTTCAGCTTGCGATTGGATATGTGCTAAATTTAAACCATCTGTAAATGGTGTTGCTTGAATACCGAACTTAGCGAATGTTTTGGCTATTAATGTTTCTGTTCCACCATAAAGTGGTTGAGAATGTAAAATAACATCGCCAGGTTGTGTAAAAGCCATTAATGTCGTTGTAATAGCTGACATTCCCGATGAAAAGAGGACACATGATGCTGTGTTTTCATAAACTGCTAATCTATCCTCAACGATCTCACTATTAGGTTGGTTAAAACGAGAATAGACTAAACCCGCTTTTTCTCCTTCTGGAAGGGGTTTTCTTCCACTTACCGTATCAAAAAAATTTTTCCCTTCTTCTGCACTTTTAAAAATAAATGTCGATGTTAAAAATACAGGAGGTTTGACAGAGCCTTCCGATAACAATGGATCGTATCCATAGCTCATCATTAACGTTTCTGGAGATAATTGATGTTCGCCAATATATTGTTTTTTCAGTTGAGAACTAGACATTTTTTATTTCTACTATTTATGAATTATAAAGTTTCTATCATCATACTGAAAAAACTTCATATTGTTAGATTGTTTTATTAGGTATAGAAACTCATAGTTATATTGAACTGTTTGTTTTTTAACCTGAAATATGTTCTACCACGCCTTAACCGCGTCCCCTTTATACATTTCTTGCACCTTTAATTCGACTTGTCTTGAATGTAAAACAGTAATTAATTTCTTTATTTTTTCATCATTCATATTATCTATACGAGTAACAACAACATTGGCATAAGGCGAATGTTTATTCTCCATAATTAAACCGTCGCGGGTAGCAAGTAAGCCAATTTGAGAGGAAAAATTATTGTTGATAACCGCCATCGTAACCTCAGGATCATCAAGGGCTTCAACTAACATGGGAGTTTCAACTTCATGAAATATCAAGGCATTAGGATTATCAATAATGTCTTCAACGGAAGGTAAAAAACCAACTCCCTCTTTTAAAGAAATGAGGTGATTTTCTGCAAGTAATAATAAAGCTCGCCCTTTCATACTTGCTTCATTAGGAATGGCAACCACATCACCATATTCGAGTTCGCTAATATCGCTTATTTTCTTTGAATACGCGGCTAACGGGAAAATGTACGTTTTGCTGGCAATATGAAATTTGTAATTGTGGGCTTTTATCTCTGATTGTAAATAAGGAATAGATTGAAATACATTTACGTCTACTTCTCTATTTTCTAGGGCTTTATTAGGACGTTCATAGTCGTTAAATGCAATAACTTCAACATTTAATCCTTCGGTAAGTTTAGCTAAACGGATCACTTCATCCCAAATGACTTGGTCTGGTCCAGTATTGATTGCTACTTTGACGACATCTGTATCTTCTTGCGAACAAGAGACAGAAAATAAGCTTATTGAGGCTAGAAGCAAACCTGTAATAATTTCCTTCATAACTCCCTCTTAAAAACGGAACATGACAAACACAAAATTATCAGCATATTGATGATTAAGAAATATCCTAAGTGTAGATTAATAACAAGGAATGCCAAATGATACAAGTGATCGTACTATATAAAGAGAGGTATATGAGAGGAAATAAGGTAATTGGTTGATATTAAAAAGAAAAATAATTCAATAAAGTCAACGCATTTACAACCTATGCGTGTATCAATCTCGAATTAATTTATTTATGCAGGGATCAACAAAAGCATCATCAACATTAAGATAAGTAGAATTGGTTACGCAATATGCAGAAAATGCCCATTTATATTGTTTATCTTGTTTCGTGATAGTGTAACTTGAAAAACGTATAGGTGTTGATTGTAACATATCATTACCTATTTTCTCACCGCTGACTAAGATAACTTGATTTTTTTTCTCTATAAATTTGAAGTTAGAGATTTTAATATCGCTGTTTTCAGCTTTATTATCAAATAAGCTAAGAGCATTATCATAAATTGAAGGTACAATATAAACTTGTTCATCTGCATCTTTTATATAAACCGTGACCATATTAATTGATGATGCATCATTTAATATACGCTTAGATTTAACGACAATATCTTTTACACCATCACCGTTAAAATCAATCAAATTAATACCGTATGTTAGTTTTATATCTGCAGAAATAGCAATAGTGGATAAGGATGTAAGCAATACTGCTGCGCCTAATTTCGTCATTATATTCATATCATATCTTCTATTTTTAATTGCTACTTTATAATTTAGAGTACGTTACAGGTTGGATTAGTCAAGTTATTTAATGTTTCAAAATAATACAAAAATAGTAATTTTATATAACTAAAAACGATAGATTTTGATAAAAAACAATACTTTTAAAATGAGTAGCCTATTTTCAAGATGAAAAGTACTTTAGTCTTAATATAAGGCAATATAGTTTTTCAGATCATTAATTCTTTCTATGGTTTTATCTTTTAAGCAGCTACTGTAAACCATCGGAGCCAAACTGCCACCTTGGTAATAGTTCGCATAATATTGTTGATAAATTTGTGACAGCTCTTCATCTTTTTGTTGAAAATCTTGGTATGCACATTGGTTAATTTCTGTTTGTGTTTCCGCATTACGACAATCAAAATTATCCGCTTGTAAATGTATTGACCAAAATAAGATCCCCCCTGATATTGCACTTACAAAAATAACTTTTTTCATCATACCATCCATTGTTGCCTGAAAAATAATTGAATAATGCTAACATTATTATAATAAGAAAGGCTATATCATTAAATTATATCTATTAATTTTTATTTTAATCAGGCGAAAATAGCCACAAATAGGTCTATTTATTACTATCATATTTGGATGGTTCATTTTTTGAATATAAATAATTTAAAATCTTTAAGCTAAAAAGAACACTTATAGCTTTTTAGCTAAATATTATTATATTTTATTTAGAATATGTGGTTAATCTATTCAATAATATTAGCAATTTCCAATAAGTTATTATCTGGATCACGTAAGTAAACTGACATAATAGGCCCTGTAGCCCCTGTTCTTGGTACAGGGCCCTCTTCTATATTTATACCCTGCTGGTTTATATGCTCTATCACGTCTAACAATGGCGTTTCAGTAATAAAACATAAATCCGCAGAGCCTGCCGTTGGTTTAGCAGCTTTAGGCAAAAACTCTTTTCCTAGCTGATGAAGATTGATTTTTTGATGACCAAAAGCAAGGGCTTTACGCCCTTGTTTAAAGGTAATTATCTCAAAACCTAATACATTATGATAAAAATGACAACTCACCTCGATATCAGCCACGGTTAATACTAAATGATCAAGGTGTGTAATTTTCATCTGAACCTCACTTCGCTATTAGAGTATTATTGTGATTAAAGCTCACACTTAGTTTTTAATACGGCTGTTTTTTTATGATGTTCTAGCGCTAATTCAATTAATTTCGTGATGAGTGATTGATAATCTAATCCCGTACTTTGCCACAGTTTAGGATACATACTGATATTAGTGAAACCTGGTAATGTATTAATTTCGTTGATAATGACTTGATTATCTTCAGTTAAAAACACATCAACGCGCGACATACCTAAACAGTTTAAAACTTGGTAAGCTTTCAATGCCGTTTGGCGAATATGTAAGCTAATCGCATTATCTAAATCAGCAGGTACTACTACTTTTGCACCATCGTCATCAATGTATTTTGTGTTATAAGCATAAAAAGCATCATTTAACACAATTTCACCACAAGGGCTAACTTCAGGCTCTTCATTACCTAAAACGGCACACTCTATTTCACGGCCAACAATAGCACTTTCGATAATCACTTTAAGGTCATATTCAAATGCCATGGATAATGCAGCATTAAACTCGGCTTCATTATTGACTTTGCTGATACCAACAGAAGAACCTAAATTTGCTGGTTTAATAAATAAAGGGAGCCCTAATTGTTCAACAACTTCATTATAGGAAATATCATTTAATTGGTGAGCCATCAGTGTAATAAATGGTGCAACCGCTAATCCTGCATCATCCAGTAAGCGCTTAGTGATATCTTTATCCATACATGCTGCAGAACTCATGATATTAGGGCCTACATATGGCATATCAATCATATGTAATAGTCCTTGTAGGGTGCCATCTTCACCATAAGCACCATGCACAATAGGAAATACAACATCTATTTGTGCAAGAGGTTGCCCATCAGTTAAAGAGATAAATTGCTGACGGGTACTACCAGGAATAATAGCCACTGGACGCAAAGGTTGGCTTAATGAGATAGTTGAGGGGTTATCGCTATTAATTAAATAATTGTCTTCAGCATATTCATGCCATTGCCCTTGTTCATTAATCCCAATTAAACAAAGGTCGAATTTCGTTCGATCTAATTCATTGATAATATTTTTTGCTGATTGTAATGAAACTTGGTGCTCGGTTGATTTTCCACCAAAAATAATAGCGACTCTTAATTTACTCATTTTCTAACCTTTTATAGGACAGCTATAGCGAATAAATAGCAATATATCATGATAAAAACACGCAATGTAGGGAGATAGTTCTTATCTAGGAAAATTTACGATAAAATGATGAAATTCTATGATTTAGTGTGCAAAAAATAACTATTTTTGATATTAATTCAGCAACGCCTATTCCCTCCTCTTTCACACAAAAAGACACGGTTTCTCATCATTGCATTCTTGCAATCAATAAACCTGTCTTGCTAAACTCACTTTACCGATTAACTGATAAATTTTAAAAGGAGGCTAATTATGTTGTTGTGTGATCTTATTGAATACTCACACTTCTTTGGTAATCGCCATAGCTCAGGCTTTCACAGTTCTTTACTGCGTTAACCTGCCTGAGCGACGTTAACTATTACCTCTCCTCAGCTTACTGGGTTATCGCGTGATATTACCCAAAGCATTTTTATGCTTAAAAAATGAGTAAGCTATGAGCACATTATTATCTACACAAAACCTCTCTTTTCATAATAATCACGGTATATTGCTGAGTAATATTTCTTTGGCCCTCACTAAAGGTGAGAAAATTGGTTTAATTGGCTACAACGGTTGTGGAAAAAGTACACTATTAAAACTTTTATCACACCAATTAATACCAACAGATGGCTCTATTACTATCGCCAATCAAGTCATTATGGCTTATGTCGAACAACAGTTACCAAGTGAGCTACAGTCAATGCGTCTCATTGATGCGGTTCTTCATAAATTACCTGAAGAGCTACGCATATCTGAAAGTTGGCGCAGTGAATTATTATTAAGTGAAATGGGATTTAAAGCCAATGAAATCAATCTATTAGTCTCACAATTAAGTGGTGGTCAACATACTCGTTTATTACTTGCGAGAGCATTGATTTTACAACCAGACTTACTGCTATTAGATGAGCCAAGTAACCACTTAGATCTACCGACTATCTTGTGGTTAGAAACATTTTTAACACAGTGGCGAGGAAGTTTTATTCTTGTTTCACATGACAATAGGTTGTTAGATAAAGTGACCAATTGTACGTGGATCATTCGTGATAAAACCCTATCTGTTTTTCGCTTGCCCTGCTCTCAGGCAAGACAAGAGCAAGAAGCACAAGATATCAGTGCGCAACATCGTTGTGATGCACAACAAAAAGAGATAGATCGTATTGCACAAAGTGCGAAGCAATTGGCCATCTGGGGAAAAGTGTATGATAACGAAAGTTTGTCACGTAAAGCCAAACAAATGGAAAAACAAATTGTTCGTTTAAAAGACGAACAAGCCGATGTAACAGAAGGCAATCAATGGACGTTACAGTTATCAGGAACAATATTACGGGCAGATAGATTGCTTGAGCTGCATCAGCTTTCAGTGATCCCTGCGCCAGATGCACCGATTTTATATACCATCGATAATCAACGGATCAAAAGTGGTGATCGAGTCGCTATTGTTGGTGCTAATGGGACAGGTAAGTCATCATTATTAAAAATGATTTGGTCATCATTTCATGGTTCAACCACATCAACAGAAAATGTGATCAGGCTTCATCCCAGAGTTGAGTTAGGTTATTACGATCAAAGTCTCGCACAACTTAATGATAATGATACCCTTGCCGATGCACTAAAGCCCTTTGCACCGCTATTAGATGAGCAAAGGAAAATGGCATTAATAAATGCAGGTTTTGTTTATTCTCGCCATAATCAGCAAGTAAAGTCATTAAGTGGTGGTGAACGAGCTCGTTTACTTTTTATTGGTCTCAGTTTGGCAAAATATTCATTATTAATGCTAGATGAACCAACAAATCATCTTGATATGGAAGGTAAACAGGCATTAGCTGAGCAAATTCAACAATTTTCAGGGGGAATTTTACTCGTCAGCCATGATAGAGAATTGATAGAGAAAAGCTGTAATCGTTTTTGGTATATTCACAATGGTATTCTTAGCGAACATCATGATATTGAAACAATTTATCAGCTTATTTCTCAACAAGATATGTCATCGGTCTCTAATGAGCAAAATGGCCATCATGATCCATCTGTTGAAATAGTAAAACATCATAATGAAGATGAATTGCTAATGAAATTGATAGCACTTGAAGATAAATTGAATGCTGATTTAGCAAGAAAATCTGCTCATCAAAAGCCTATGTTACAGGCTCAATGGCAAGCAGAAATAGAGATCTTAAAGCAGCAACTTGATTTAGCTTAATTTTTCTAACGATTAACCTATTGATTTTAAGTTATAATACAAAGCGGAGGGACTCCTCCGCTTTTATTGGTATTAACTAATAAGAGAGAACTACTTATTGTATTAATTTATATTCTATTAAATAAAGATTTTCCGTTGTAGGATAAATGTCTTTAATTAAGGCCTTTAAAGTAGGCAAATTCATACCCTCTTGTTGAGCATGAAATTCATTTATCTCATTAAAATTTAAGGGTGATACAGAAATAATTTGTAACTTTCCATAATAAGTGCCATGTTCATTAGATAATAAATCAACAATAGTGTTTGGTTTATAGTGGCTTTCTGCTTCATCCCTAATTGTGATCACTTTAATACCGGCTAAAATTGAAGGGATTAAACGCTCAAAAAATGTAATATCTGTTGGTACAATCGCTGTTGATGCCATTTTATTTCATCTGTTATAAATTGATATTATGTTTATTATAACGGTTAATCGCTCTTGCTAATAGCCAATCTATCATGCTGATGATGAAGGGATTTTTCTCTTTGTAATAATTTTTCTTTGCGCTCAATCCCCCAACGATATCCAGATATTTCACCATTTTGTCTGATAACTCGATGGCAAGGGATCGCCACTGCTAGTTTATTTGATGCACAGGCATTCGCCACTGCTCGATAAGATTTTGGCGAACCAATTTTTTGAGCAATTTCTTGATATGTCATGGTACAACCAAAAGGAATATCTAATAATGCCCGCCAAACTTTTTGTTGAAATACTGTTCCTTGAATATCAAGTGGTAATGCCAAAGGTTGTGTTGGCAGTTCAACAAAACCAATGACTTGGGCAATCAATTTTTCAAACTCTTGGTTTGCACCAACAAGTTCAGCTTGAGGAAATTGTTTTTGTAATTCATCTAATAAACACGCAGGATCATCGCCAAGTGTTATCGCACAAATGCCCTTTTCACTTTGAGCTACAAGGATATGGCCTAATGAGCAGATCCCTACAGCAAAAAAAATCACGATATTTTGTCCACCATTGCGCCAATGGGTTGGCGTCATACCTAATATGGCCGTCGCATTTTCATAAAATCGGCTATTCGCATTAAAGCCTGATTGATATATCGCATCTGTAATTGTTTTATCGCCAGCTAATGCTTTCTTAATTAGTTTGTGCCGATAAGCATTCGCATACTCTTTAGGTGTAATTCCCATTATAGATTTAAATCGTCGATGGAAATAATATGGGCTGGATTGAATATGTGCGGCGATGTCGGCAAGAGAAACATCACCCTGATTTTCTTCAATAAAACGGCAGGCTTGTTCAATAAGTTGATAATGTCTCTTTTCCATTTTAGTTCCTACATTTATGTATGCTGGATGAAGTCCATTATCAATAAACTTCTATTTAGATCACTCCGATTATTGCTCTTTAGTCTGCGCTTTCTTTAGATAATGCCCATAAATAGAGTGAAGCCGTTGAACCATAAGGAGAATAACGTTTACGATAGCGTTCAAAGCGTGTTCTATCTAAGCTTTGATGGCGATATAAACGCATGATACCACGCTGAATAGCTAAATCCCCCCAACTTAAAATATCAGGACGATTAAGTGATGAAATTAATAACATTTCAGCTGTCCAAATACCAATACCTTTTAATTTTATCAGGGTATTGATCACCGCTTTATCAGACATAGCGGGGATTTGGTCTAAATCTAACGTATGATTTATAACTGAGTCAGCGATACCTTTAATATAGCCGGCTTTACGCATTGTCATTCCACATTGCTGAATATCTTGCACTGATAAACTAGCAATATGTACAGGAGTATAAATACCATCACATAGGGTAAGTAAGCGTTGCTGAACCGTGGTGGCAGCCGCAACAGAAATTTGCTGTTCAATAATATTTTTAATTAATGCGGTAAATAAATCAGGGGTAAGTGGACGTTTAATTTCCCCTATTCTTTCCATCACCGCGGCTAGACGCTTATCTTTTTGTTTTAAAAAAGAGATCTCTTTTTCACCATACTGAAAATACATAAAATCACGCTACTAATTAAGGTATTTATATAAAACAGTATAGCGTGCACTTCCCCCTGTTATGCACTCTGTTTCTTGCTCTTTTTAGCAAATGTTAATATAAAAAGAGCAAACTATATGATTAATATAATGTTTTCATAATACGTTCAGGCAATTGTGCATCATATTTATCACCATCAAATTGTTGATGAGAAATGGATTTCAATATTTGTCCCGGTGCTGGAATAGTTGATTTATCAGCTAAATATTTGTTTTCCCACAAACCTGAACGAATAAGTGCCCTACCACATTGGAAAAATACGCGCTCAACATGGATGCGCAAGACTGAGCGAGGTAGTGCATTGTTATATTTAAAGCGTGCGAGTGTTTCTTCATCTATTAAAATTTCCGCATGACCATTAATTCGTAATGTTTCATTAATGCCGGGGACTAGCACTAATAAAGCAATCGCGGGATTAATTAACAAATTGCGCATGCTATCAATGCAGTTATTACCACGTCTATCGGGTAATAATAAAGTATGATCGTCTTCAATATGAATAAAACCTGGCTCATCGCCACGAGGAGAAACATCCATACCATCAGCACTATAAGTGGCTAATGCAACAAATGGTGTAGCTTCAATATAAGGGCGATAAAGGGGGTGAATAAAATCCACTTCTTTTAAGACCGATGGTTCGGCAGGTTGACCATAAATCTCTTCCAGTGTTTTCAGATCTTTTACAATGGTATTTTTCATAAGGTGACCTTGTTATCATTTAGCTCATTCTTCATCATATACAAATTTCGTATAAAAAAAAGGTCACCATAAAATGTGACCTTTTCATCAATCTTATCAATCTATTAAGCCGTTAAAGCGAGTTTGGCACCAAATAATAAGAACACAGCACCAATGCAACTATTCGATAATGATGCTAATCGTTTGTTATGCTTAACCTTATTAGTAATAGCAACGCCACCAAAAATAAGTACAGATAAGTAAAGCATGCTACATATTTCTAATATTACACCTAATACAAAAAAGGGAACCCCTGCATTTTCATATTTAGGATCAATAAATTGAATAAAAAATGACACATAAAAGATGATCATTTTTGGATTTAATAAACTTAAGAAAAGCGCTTTGATATATAAGCCGTTTTTCGCTTTTACAACCTCTACTGCAACCTGTTCCGGCTGCTCTTTTTTCTTATGGAATGTAGCATAGAGTGTTTTTAAACCTAAATAGGTTAAATAAAGTGCACCGGCATACTTGATCACAATAAAGAAAACGGGTGAAGTCTTGACTAATGAAGCAACCCCCAAAAATGCCAAAAAGATTAATAATGCATCACCCGTAAAAACACCAAGAGCGGCTTTATACCCCCCTTTTACGCCATGCTTCGCACTCGAAGTTAGGACGAAAATTGAATTTGGACCTGGTACTAGTGTAATAAAAATAACGCCTAAAAGGTATGTCCAAATATTTGAAATACCAATACTTTCTAACATATGACGCCTTTTTTAAAAAAATAATATGCTGTATATGTGGGCTATCATATCGATATTAATTTTTTTGTAAAACAATAAACTTATATTTAACGATAAATAAGTAAATTAAACTGGTTTTAGAGCTTAAATATAGTCTAATGATTCATTTTTTTATTTATATTTGGATTATATGACTGGTTTGAATGCAGGTAATAGTATGGTGCTGAAATTGCTTTTTTTATATAGATAAAATTCTTAATAAAGCATTTTAATAAGAATTATTGGCTGGGTTTTTGGTTATTTATGGGGAGAACAACCTATTGTATCGTTAATGTTATAGTCTATTTATCTCTTTGTGATGAGAATCACTGTTATAAGCCATTTTTTATATAGAAATAACCATATATCTTTATGAAAAATAATTATTTTTTATAAATTTTGCATTTTTTAGCACATAAAGTGAGTATAATATTCACAAGGATTTACCAAAGTGATTATTCTTTAGTAGATCTATCCCTATTGTAGATTACCGATAACGTAATCTTACACATATTACATTGAAATTAGTGATATACATCACCCTGAGCAAATGCTAAGCCACTAAGATGACTTTTTATGGTAACTTTAGTGATACCGGAAAACGTATGATAAAAAGGCTATAATTGCTCAGCAACGACTACTAAAGATGGAACATCGATTATAGCCCGATGCCCTATTTGCTAAAAGATTTACATGTAGCAACAGACACATTGGTGACACTGTCACTTTTATTAGGTGAGTAAGTTGAACCAAATTAATCTACACAAGCGGATCCTCTGTTAGCCTCTTATCGCTTATCATGATTTATCTAGAGAACCATTATGGATGCACAACTGTATAAAGAGTTTAAAATTATAGAAAAAGCGTTTTGGTCAGAGATATGTGAAAACAATATTCGTATTGGTGATCATACCCACTGCTTTATGACACCGATGGACGCGCCTATTTTTAATTTTATCTACCTTCGCCAAGGCGCTAGCGAAAATACTTTCCAACAAGCAAGTACGCTGTTCTCCTCGCAAAAAAAAGGTCACATGCTGGTTCTGCCGGAATCTCTGTTGCCTGAATTTGAAGAGATAATAAAAAAAGCAGGTTATACGGGTGACGGTATGACAACCGCTATGTATCTCTCATTGTCTGATGCGACTTATCCCCCCTATAAAAATAACCCGTGCGATATTATTTTAACTAACCATGATCTTAAACAGTGGGCGCAACCATTGAAAACCGCCTTTCCTGTTGGTGACGATACGATAACTAATGAATATATTCGTTATCACCAAAAAGCGTTAGATAATGGTGCGACGATCCTTCATTATGCATTATTAGTTGCAGGGCAGCCTGTATCATCATTAACGCTGACATTACATGATAAACTAGCAAGATTTGACGATATTGGGACGGATATTGCCTATCAAGGCAATGGTTATGCCACACATTTAATTACTCACGTATTAGAGTTTTGTCGAGAGCAAGGTGTCGAGCGTTGTTTCTTAGATGCGTCAGCGGATGGTCTAGCGCTATATCGTAAATTTGGTTTTAAGCCACTTTTTAACTATTTAAGCTTTATTAACGAATAACCGCATACATTAAGAAGGCTCAATCAAGTTATTGAACCTTCTTTTCAACCTTTAAAAGGCCTACGACAAAGCAAATGCTAACGCTATGTTATCTATGTTAAAATAACACCATTAAGCCATTACTTTCCCTCCAAACAGTGGCGATTAATTTTACCTTGCTAATAACTACTTTCTATATAGCTATCATAGCTATCGTCAATTTCCTCGTATTTATTATTTGATTTACTAGCTAAAACTACACTATTGATCTAGAGTTAGACATAATGTATAAGTTGTTATACATTTAATCTAACCAGAGTGAAATAGGAAAATACTATGAGTTCACATCTTGTGATGCAAAATATTGAAGCTCTTTCATCGCCAGGGGGGCACTACTCTCATGTTGTTACAGCCAATAATATGTCCTTTATTTCAGGCCTATTACCTTTAGATAAAAACGGCGTGCCATTAACGGATAAACCTATTGAATTTCAAATTAATCAAGTGCTTGAAAATTTAAACGCTTGCCTTATAGGAATAAAAGCACAAAAAACCGATATTGCCCAAGTTAAGATGTATATTACAGACATTAACGAATGGCCTGTTGTCAATGAGTTATATGCAAAATGGATTGGTGAGCATAAACCGGCCAGATTAGTCGCGGGTGTAAAAGAGCTTCATTTTGGCAGTAAAATTGAAATTGAAGCCATGGTGATCAAGGAGCAAACTTTATGAATAAATTAGCGCTTCCTACTTACCAAGATGTGGTTGAAGCACATCAACGTATTTTGCCATATCTTAATAAAACACCTATCTTAACCTCTCGCACTATCAATGAGTTAACGGGTGCTCAATTCTATTTTAAATGCGAAAACTTTCAGCGCATAGGCGCTTTTAAATTTCGCGGAGCAATGAATGCATTATCACAATTTACGGACGAACAGCGCAAAAATGGTGTGATAACTTTTTCATCAGGTAATCATGCTCAAGCTATTGCACTATCGGCAAAATTATTAGGTATTCCAGCTACAATTATCATGCCTGAAGATGCCCCCACCGCTAAAATGCAAGCAACAAAAGGTTATGGTGGTAGAGTCATTCTATATAACCGTTATACACAAGATCGCGAAGAGATAGGACAAAAGCTTGCTCAAGAAGAAGGATTAACTTTAATACCACCTTACGATCATCCTCACGTTATTGCCGGTCAAGGTACTGCAGCTAAAGAGTTATTCGAGGAAGTTGGTGAGTTAGATATGCTGTTTGTTCCCTTAGGGGGAGGTGGTTTACTTTCAGGTTCATTATTATCAACCAAAGCCCTTTCGCCACATTGTAGAATTTTTGGTGTTGAGCCTTTAGCGGGAAATGACGGACAACAATCATTACGCAAAGGTGAGATAATTTATATTGATACGCCAAAAACTATTGCAGATGGCGCACAAACTCAGCATTTAGGCGATTATACTTTTGAGATCATTCGCAACAACGTAGACGATATTTTAACAGCAACAGATGAAGAACTAATTTCTGCTATGCAATTTTATGCTCAGAGAATGAAAATCATTGTAGAGCCTACAGGCTGTTTAAGTTTAGCTGCAGCTCGTCAATTTGGTGATAAGTTAAAAGGCAAAAAAATTGGCATTATTATCAGTGGTGGCAATGTCGATATTATGCAATATGGTCATTTTTTATCACAAAAATAATTGAATAAATAGATGTTATTTATTATAAAAAAGCAGTATAGCTTGTTTTTTATACTGCTTAATATAATAAAGATATTTTGAAGCTGAGTCTCTGTTAATTAATTGAAAAAGCGATCCCCGCTTCTTTGCATAATTGCGTTAGATCTTCTTTCAATTGTTGGTTTTCTTCAGGTAATAAATCAAGTTGAGGTAAACGCATATGACCACCATTTAAGCCACGCATAGTTAATGCTGACTTAAATATCGCCATGTTCGCGCCTGATTTCAAAGCATCACTAAATTTCACACAAAATTGTTGCCAGTGCTTCGCTTCTTGATAATTACCCGTAATATAGGCTTGATACATATTCACAAATGGCTCAGGGAAAACACAGGCACATCCTGAAACTGTGCCATCACAGCCTGCATCTAATAAACCAAGGAATAATTTATCGTAGCCATGAAGTACTGAAAAATTATCTGCAACCGCTAAATAGCCAAGTGTCGTATTGTTATCGGCAAAACTGTATTTTATACCAATCACATTTTTGCATTGTTGCTGAATTTTAGCCGCTAATTCAGGCTTGATATTATTAGCCGCACATTGTGGAATGTTATAAAGATAGATTGGGAAATTTTCTGGTACGCTATTGGCGATAGTCACAAAATAGTACTCTAATTCTCTGTCTGTGGCAGCAAAAAATTGTGGCGTCACTACACCAATACCATCGGCACCAATTTCTACAGCATGTTTGGCGAGTTCAATGGTTTCTGTTACCGTCATTGCGCCAACATGAATAAAAACAGGTAAACGTTTATTTGCCGTCTCTACTACGGTTTGCGCCACACTTTTACGCTCTGATGCGGATAAACGCAACATTTCTCCGGTCGTGCCACAAGGATAAAGGCAATCAACACCTTTAGTGATCAACATATTAGTTAATGCAGATAACGCGTTGATGTCCACATGATCATTTGAATCAAACGGAGTAACCATCGCCACTGTAACGCCAAATAATTTTTTCATGTAAGAGCCTTTTATTTATTCAATCAAATTGCTTCAACAATAACGTTAATCGCTAACATTCCGGGATCGTCTAATCCTATCGATTTTTCTGGGAACATACGGGCACGTCCCAATAAATTAGGCTTAGGGCGAAATTCATTTAGCGTATTATTAATACTTTTTAAAGCTGTGGGTTTTAGTTCAGTCAGAGATGAGATTGACGCTAGATCTTCAGATAAATGATAAAGAATATCTAATACTGACTTTTGCCCTAATTCCCCTTTTCCTCTCGCCATCATGCTTTGGTATGCGACCGTCAATAGTGGGGAAATATCAGTAAGCGCTATTTCTTGCAGGTGGTTTTCTTTGCAATATTTGGCCATTGCCATAAAAGCCGTTGCTTGCAAAGTACCAAAAGAAGACGCACAGGCTTTTTGTAATGATTTACTGCATTGAAAAAGCGCTTTGCTTAAATCGTCAGGCCAATCTTGGGCATCGTTAGCAATTTGTCGCCATCCTTTTTGCATGGTTACCCCTAAATCACCGTCACCAAGTTGGCTATCTGCTTCACATAGTCTATTTTGAGACTGTTCACAGGCAATCGCGATACGTTGTACAGCAAGTTTTATATTATCGAGTGTAATATTAGTCATCATCACACTCTCCAAAATGCACAGTGAGCAGGTGCATTCAATAAAGCTTCAAGCTCATCATCAAGTTTACAAAAAGTTAAGCTAGCACCGGTCATTTCCATTGATGTTGCATAACGGCCGACTAATGGGTGAATGATAGTCGCCCCTGTATTATCAATAAGTTGAACAACTTTATTATATAAAATATAGAGTTCTTCTAAAGGCGTTGCACCTAACGAGTTGACTAGTACTGAGACTTTATCACCCTTTTTTAGTGATAATTCGGCTTGTAAACGTTGAAACATTTCTTCAGCAATATCATCTGCACTACGTAATTTATCGCGCCAAATTCCTGGTTCACCGTGGATCCCCATTCCCATTTCCATTTCATCGTCAGCTATTTCAAAGGTAGGATGTCCAACAGCGGGTAAGGTGCAAGATGTTAAGGCACAGCCTATTGTTCGCGTGTTTTCCATGGTTTTTTGAGCAATGCGGGTCACCTCATCAAGAGATGCCCCTTCTTGAGCTTTGGCCCCTGCCATTTTAAAACCATAAATCATTCCAGCCACACCACGACGTTTATGCGCTTCTTCTGGTGTTGCAGAAGCAATATCATCTGTCGCTAACACCGTTGTACATCGAATATTATCTTCAAAATCTACCGTTTCAGAAGCCATATCAAAATTCATAATATCGCCACCATAATTACCATAGAGCAGTAATACCCCCTGCCCATTATCCGCAGCGCGTATCGCATCAGCCATTAGATCTGCTGACGGTGAGGCAAATACATCACCGACTGCGGCGGCATCTAATAAACCTTCACCTACATATCCGGTGAAAACGGGAAGGTGCCCTGATCCTCCGCCAGTAACAATTCCCACTTTAGCTTTATCTGAGCTGTTAGCTCGCGTAATTAAACGTGGTTGTGGTTGACGATAAATATCATTATGTGCAAGGCATAAGCCAGCTAATGTTTCATCAACATAATTTTCTGGTTTATTTAATATCTTTTTCATAAAAACACCCGATATTTTTATTTATCTACGGATATTGCCCTCTTAAATTAAAAATTAATTATTTAAGAAGCATTTTCCCTGGTATTGGATAGAATATGTGTATATTTTTGAAAATAATAAATAGCTTATTAGTTATTTGGTTTTAAATGCGCTCCTAATTTGCATAGCGACAATTAATAGGAAAACACTGGCTAATACAATTGAAATAGGTCTATTAACAAAATTAATTAGCTCTCCGTCCGATTTCATCAACGAAGAAAGTAAATTCTTCTCTAGCATCGGTCCTAAAATCATCCCTAATATAATCGGTGAGATAGGAAAGTTACGCTGTTGAAGAAAATAGCCGATAACTCCCATCACCATCATAACCACAATGGATGACATCGTATTGGTAATAGCAAATGAACCGACAATACTAAATAAAATAATTGCTGGATAAAGAATTGCATTATCAATAGCAACAATTTTCTTTAAAAAATTAACAACAATAAAAGCTATAGGTAATAAGATTAAATTCGCAATAAAGAAAATGATAAAAACGGCGTACAGTTTATCTGGATTAAATAAAAAGAGAGTTGGTCCAGGTTGCATATCTTTCATATACAATACACCAATGATAATAGCTGCCGCAGAATCACCGGGAATACCAAAAACCAATGAAGGTATCCAACTTCCTGCTAAACTAGCATTATTACTTGCTGATGCATCAACAATACCTTCTTCTGAGCCTTGCCCATACTTTTGCGGTTTTTTTGATAATTTTTTAGATACTGCATAAGAGATCCACGCAGCAATATCGGCACCAGCACCGGGTAAAGCACCTATCAATGTACCAATAATACCACTACGGAAAATGCCCCCTTTACGTTGGCAAACAACCTTTCCCACTCCTTTAAAAATATTATATGAGCTATTATCTGTATTAACTGCTAATTTAATTTGCTTTTCTTTCCAGCGATCGACGTAATATTTAATCGCACCAGAGATAGCAAATAGCCCTATCATGGCGGGAATAAAACTAACACCTTGCATTAAAGAGACTTCACCAAAGGTAAAACGGGCTTGTCCTGTAAATTCATCGTAGCCAATAGTGGCTAAAGCAATACCGAAAAACAGTGCTAGCAAACTTTTTCTAATTTGAGCGCCAGAAACAATAGTGGCGCAGCTTAATCCAATTAAAGTAAGCCACATATATTCGTAAGAGCTAAATTTAAGTGCAAACTCGGCTAACAACGGAGCGGTTGACGCTAAAATAATTGTGCCGATCACCCCACCAATAACGGAGCTTGTTAATGACATCCCTAATACACGATTAGTTTTACCTTCTTTAACCAATGTATGGGCATCGTTAGTATAAGCTGCAGAGGCGGGTGTTCCGGGAATATTTAATAATGCCCCTGGAATATCGCCGGCAAATATCGAGGATGCACCTACGGAGATCATCAGTGCTAATGCAGGAATTGGATCAAGAAAGAAAGTAAAAGGCACCATTAAAGCAATTGCCATGGTTGATGTTAACCCCGGAATTGCTCCAACAAATAAACCAAATAAGCAAGCGCCTATGACAACAAGTATTGTCGTGTAATCAATATAAGCTAATGCGCTAATAAATATATCCATACTGTTTTTCTCTATTTATTAAAATAATTGAGGTAGCGGTACTAACAGTACAGCGGTAAATAAATAGTAAACGCCTAATACAATTCCAGCAGAAATAATAAAACTAAATATCGGTTTTACTTTTGCGTATTTCATCATTAATGGTGCAATAACAATAAATCCCGTAACAATAAAACCAAGGTATTCAGCAAAAAACACATAAAATAGAATGATACCAATAATTAATAACACAAATTTTATTTCATGCCATGTCACCAAAGGTGTATCCATTTGTTGCTTTTTTGCAAAAATATCTAATAATGAAAAAACAATCATTCCTCCACCAATTAGTGAAGGCATAAAAGCCGCACCATATTCACTAAAATCACCTAATGAATAGGCGCTATAAATAATAAGAAATAATCCAAATAGGCAAAATATAAATGATAATATATGACGATTTAGCATAGGCATAAAAACGGCTATTATCAGCCGTTTCCTCAGTTATTTTTTTATAATTTCGCCAAACTTTTTATCTTCATTGGCCATAAATTGTGTCGCATCATCACCATACAATTCAATGACTTCAAATCCTTGTTTATTAGCAAACTCTGCTAATTCACCTGAAGCATAAACTTTCTTCATTGCTGCGGTAAGCTTATCTTGTGCTTCTTTATCAAGTCCTTTAGGGGCAACTAACATATTCCATGCTTGTAAATCCCAATCATAACCTGTTGCTTCTTTAAAGAGAGGAACATCAGGATAAAATGCCGATTTTTCATTAGACATAATGGCCATATGTTTGACTAATCCGGCTTTTACCATACTGTCAGCCTCACCTAATGAAGACGTTACAATATCAACGCCCCCTGAAGCTAACTCTTGTAATGCAGCACTGGCTCCTTGGGAAGGAATAAAGCGGATTGCGTTATCAGGTAACCCTGCTGCACGTAACATACCAATATTATTAAGATGCCAGATAGAGTTTAATCCACTCCCTGACGCTTTTAATTTCCCTGGGTTGGCTTTGGCATAATCAATAATTTCTTGTGCATTATTAAAAGGCGATGATTTTGCAACTTGTAATCCACCGTAGATTACCGCTAAACGTGTGATCGGGGTATAATCTTGATAGGTTAAATTAGTCATTCCCTGATGATGCATCATCGCAATTTCAACCGTGGCAATACCTAATGTGTAACCATCTGGCTTGGCATTTTTAATAGCATCATGTCCAACAACGCCACTTCCTCCGGTCTTATTAACGACATTAACCGTCACACCTAATTCTTCTTGTAATCCTTTTGCTGCTAAACGAGCAACGGTATCTGTATTGCCACCAGCAGCCCAAGGAACAATAATCGTAATAGGTTTTTCAGGCCATTGTGCAAAAGCAGGAACAGTAAAAACAGAACTGCATAGGGTCAGAGCTAAGAGAGTTTTTTTCATTATATACACCTTTTCTCATTGCAGATTACTTGTGGTCGAATATCTTCAATTCTTAATTTAAGACGGGCTTGTACTTGTGATAGTGAAGGCATTGAAGTCACCCCTTTTTGTTCTATAAATGCAGACAAGAAAGCACTAGCAAATAAAACACTTTCTGGCATTGTGCCTCCTGCGGCTATTTTTGAGGCAAATGCACCATTAAAAGCATCTGTTGCTGCCATCGTATCAACACGTAGAGAAGGTAGTGGCGGAATATGAAAAGTATTCCTCCCATCAAAATACACCACGCCTAATTCATCTATGTAGATAATCACTTTTTTCTTTTCGTTACCGGCAATAATCTCTACTGCTTGCTTGGCATCATTAATCGTATTAATTTCAATACCTGACCAATCTGAAGCTTGGTAAGCGTTTAACGTAATAAAATCTACATATAAATAAAGTTGTTTTAAATCATCACTATACGGAGCGACATTAAGTATGACGGTTTTATTAATAGAATGAGCAAAAGAAGCGGCTTTCACATTAGCATCAATATTAATTTCCCCTTGCAGTAATAGCACGTCAGCTTCACTAATATAAGGCAGTGAGATATCAACCTCTTGCAGGGTAAAAGTGTTATTTGCGCCTAAATAGGTAGCCGTAATATTATTTTGGGTTTTATCTGCTAAATAGCTAATTGAGCTACCTGTCGGCTCTATTTCTGTTTGAAAAATAGTAAATGAATCAATACCGCTCTCTTGCAAATATTTATAAGCGTACTTACTAAAATGATCTTCACCGACTTTGGTAATTAAATGCACTTTTGCATCAGAAAAACTGGCAGAAATGGCTTGATTCGTCCCTTTTCCACCCGGACCTATTGAGTTTCCTTTTGAATTTACCAATTCCCCTACACGAGGAAATGCATCAACATTAGCAATAATGTCCACCACAAAAGAGCCTAATACACACACTTTACCTTCTGGTGTTTTCTTTTTATGTTCTTTGACGATCAATAAATCGTGTAGTAAACATGAGATATCAAAACTATCACTAAATTTACTGATCTTTTTTATTTCTTGTTTCCCTAGTATGGCGCCACCATGACAACGTTTGATCAACCCTTCATTTTCGAGGTATTTCAAATCACTGCGGATCGTTTCTAATGTGACGTTGAATCTTTCCGCTAGCTGAGCCACTTTAACTTTTTTCTGTTCCCTAATAATGCTATAGATTTCCTGTCGTCTTTCTTCTGAAAACATATAAAGTGCCTCCGTATCATTAATACGAGAATAAGGATATCCAGCCGATGATTTTGCGATAACATTCAAAACAAAAAACCAAAAACGGAAGCAAAACCAAATCCGAACAACTTAGATCACATTTTTTTAACAGTAATTCAATTGTGATAGCTGGAAAATGAGAGATGAAACGAATCTTTATCTGATGAGCAGTTTGTTAAGCGTAAGAAAAATCAGTCTATTATAAGTGCATTGATTTTCAATGTTCTATTTTAGAACTAGCTGATTTTGTAAATACCATGTTAAATGAAGGTTTATTTGTTTTATTACATAAGAGATTATTGATACGCAGTTCAAGCTACCCGACATTTTTTAATGTTTACTCGATATCAAATGACACTTGTTAAATAACAATAATAAAAAATACACAGATGTAATCATTGATAAAAATAATGAGTTAATGATTCTGTATATTACACATTATAAATTGGACGCTATTGGGCTATTTTAGTTATTTAGTTTATTTTTTCTTATCAATCGATATGTATTAAATTATACATCAATATTAATCAATTGATTAACTTTAAATAATACATAGGGTTAAGAAAACGGCGACAATTGATAACCTTCGTAATAAATCATGTTTCTTTGATGTAAAGCAACTACCACTTTTTATAAGTAAGTAATATCCACATTAACAGTTGGGTTTTATTATCTTACGTTAGCGTGCTTATTTATTAACAAAAATGATAACAATAATTTCTATATAAGCTCTTTATTTTTCTTCTTAAAAATATAATTAAGTGAGTAATGTATGAAAAACATCAAAGAGATGACGTTACTTTCCACCCCCCTATCTCGCCGACGCTTTGTCAAAGTGGGAGCCGCTGGTGGATTAGTTGCAACGGCAGGTGGATTATCTCTCCCCTTTAGCCAAGCCATGGCTTCGGAGCAAACAGCGCCGACATCTACCAATAAAGAAAAAGTCGTCTGGAGTGCATGTACCGTCAATTGCGGTAGTCGTTGTCCATTGCGTATGCATGTCGTTGATGGCGAAATTAAGTACGTTGAAACAGACAATACCGGCAATGACGTTTACGACGAGTTCCATCAAGTACGAGCTTGCTTACGTGGTCGCTCTATGCGTCGGCGTGTTTATAATCCAGATCGCTTACGTTATCCCATGAAACGCGTAGGTAAACGTGGTGAAGGTAAATTTGAACGTATCTCTTGGGATGAAGCCTTTGATACTATTTCCGACACCATGAAACGCCTGATAAAAGATTATGGCAATGAATCTATTTATCTAAATTACGGTACAGGCACCCTCGGTGGCACCATGACAAAATCTTGGCCACCAGGAGCAACCCTTATTGCCCGTTTAATGAATTGCTGTGGTGGTTATCTCAACCATTATGGCGATTATAGTACTGCGCAAATCGCTGCAGGCTTAAATTACACCTACGGGGGATGGGCTGACGGCAATAGTCCTTCAGACATCGAAAATACTAAATTGGTTGTTATGTTTGGTAATAATCCCGGCGAAACACGTATGAGTGGCGGTGGTGTAACTTATTATGTTGAGCAAGCTCGTGAAAAATCAGATGCTCGCATGATAATTATTGATCCTCGCTATACTGATACGGGTGCAGGTCGTGAGGATGAGTGGATCCCCATTCGTCCAGGTACTGATGCAGCCTTAGTTAATGCGTTAGCTTATGTCATGATCAAAGAAGATTTAGTCGATAAACCCTTCTTAGATAAATACTGCGTAGGTTACGACGAAACTACGATGCCAGAAGGGGCACCTAAAAACGCCCACTATAAAGCCTATATTTTAGGTGATGGCGCAGATGGTCAACCCAAAACCCCAGAATGGGCAGCACAAATTACCGGCATTCCCGCGGCACGTATTGTCAAATTAGCCCGTGAAATCGCCGGTGCTAAGCCGGCTTATATTACTCAAGGTTGGGGCCCTCAACGCCGTTCAAATGGCGAATTAGCCTCTCGCGCTATTGCAATGCTCGCTATCTTAACAGGTAATGTGGGAATAAACGGGGGTAATACTGGTGCCCGTGAAGGCTCTTACAGCATTCCTTTTGTCCGTATGCCAACCTTAACTAACCCTGTCACGACCAGTATTTCTATGTTTATGTGGACAGATGCCATTTTACGTGGCCCTGAAATGACCGCTACACGTGATGGCGTGCGAGGTAAAGATAAACTGGATGTACCTATTAAAATGGTCTGGAACTATGCGGGGAACTGCTTAGTTAACCAACATTCAGAAATAAACCGTACTCATGAAATCCTACAAGATGATAAAAAATGCGAAATGATTGTGGTTATCGATAATCATATGACCGCATCGGCAAAATATGCAGATATCTTACTGCCAGATTGCACGGCATCAGAGCAAATGGATTTCTGTATGGATGCTTCTGCGGGGAATATGGCTTACGTGATTTTCGCTGACCAAGCGATTAAGCCACGTTTTGAAAGTCGCAATATCTATGAGATGACCAGCGAAATTGCTAAACGTATGGGGGTGGGTGAGAAATTTACCGAAAATCGTACCCAAGAAGAGTGGCTACGCCATCTTTATGAGCAATCTCGTCAAAATTTACCAGAACTGCCTACCTTTGAAGAATTTCGGGCACAAGGTATCTTTAAAAAACGTGATCCACAAGGCCATCATGTGGCTTACCGTGAATTCCGCGCTGATCCACTCAACAATCCACTGACAACGCCGTCAGGAAAAATTGAAATTTATTCTTCGCAATTAGCTGAAATTAAAGCGACATGGGAATTAGCGGCAGACGATGTGATTGATCCACTGCCAATCTACTCCGCAGGTTTTGAAAGCTATGGCGACCCTGCTATGGATAAATACCCATTACAAATGACGGGTTTTCACTATAAAGCTCGTACCCACTCAACTTATGGCAACGTAGATGTATTAAAAGCGGCTTGTCCACAAGAAATTTGGATAAACCCTGTTGATGCTACAAAACGTGGTATCAAACATGGCGATTTAGTTCGTATTTATAACGATCGCGGTGAAGTACGTATCAACGCTAAAGTGACACCACGTATTTTGCCGGGCGTTGTGGGATTAAGTGAAGGGGCTTGGTATAACCCAGACAGTAACCGTATTGATCATGCAGGTTGCATTAACGTGTTAACGACCCAACGCCCTTCACCACTTGCTAAGGGTAATCCTTCTCACAGTAATCTTGTTGAAGTCGTTAAGGCGTAAGGAGTCTGGTTATGTCAACGCAATATGGTTTTTATATCGATTCAAGTCGTTGCACCGGCTGCAAAACCTGCGAACTCGCGTGCAAGGATTTTAAAAATTTATCCCCTGAGGTCAATTTCCGCCGTATTTATGAATATGCCGGTGGTGATTGGACCGAGCAAGATGGTGTGTATACGCAAAACGTTTTTGCTTACTACTTATCTATTTCATGTAACCACTGTGACGATCCGGCTTGCGTAAAAGTCTGTCCAAGTGGCGCCATGCACAAACGCGAAGATGGTTTTGTGGTGGTGAATGAAGAAGTGTGTATAGGCTGTCGTTATTGCCATATGGCATGTCCTTATGGTGCACCGCAGTTTGATGAAGTCAAAGGCCACATGACCAAATGTGATGGTTGTTATGAGCGTGTTGCTGAAGGCAAAAAGCCAATTTGTGTCGGATCTTGCCCATTGCGTGCATTAGATATGGCACCGATTGAAGAGTTACGCGCTAAATATGGTGATCTTGCTGAAATAGCCCCTCTTCCATCTGCGAAATACACTAAACCGAATATTGTACTTAAATTAAATGCCAATAGCCGACCTGTAGGTGACACCACCGGGCATCTGGCTAACCCAGAGGAGGTTTAAGATGGGCATGGGATTACATGAATGGCCACTGATGTTCTTTACCGTTATTGGTCAAAGTGTGGCTGGCGCCTTTATTATTATGGGTTGCGCCATTCTTTCAGGCAAACTGCCTGAAGCGTTAAATCGCAAAGTGCATTACAGCATGTTTGGTTTGTGGTTATTAATGGGGATTGGTTTTTTACTCTCCATGATCCACATGGGAACCCCAATGCGTGCCTTTAACTCTTTTATCCGTTTTGGTCATTCATCGTTAAGTAATGAAATTGCCAGTGGTGCCACATTCTTTGCTTTAGGTGGCTTATATTGGCTAATTAGTGTGTTAAATAAAATGCCTGCTGCATTAGGTAAATTGTGGCTAGTGGTTGTCATGATCCTTGCGGTGCTATTTATCACGGCTATTTCGCGAGTTTATCAAATTGATACTGTACCTACTTGGTATAATGGCTATACCACAGTTAACTTCGTACTAACCGCATTTATTGGCGGCCCTATTTTAGCGGCACTGTTAATGCGTATTGCCGGTTTTAACTTAAATTGTATTAGTGCATTACCGCTATTAAGTGTCATCGCCATTATTATCAGTGCTATTGTGGCTACCTCTCAAGGCTTTGAATTGGGTTCAATTCAAACCTCCGTACAAAAAGCTGTTGATTTAGTTCCTGATTACGGTTTTTTAATGGGCATTAAATTGATTGCACTGACATTAGGGTTAGCTTGTTGGATAGCACCGTTATTACGCAAAAATAATCCTTCTGTTTCTTTAATGGTGTTAGGTTTTATTTTGGTGTTTGTTGGTGAATTTATTGGTCGTGGCGTATTCTATGGCTTACATATGACAGTAGGAATGGCTGTTGTAGGTTAATCAACCTATTTATCCTTAAAAACCGCCTTCTATTACCCACCAACTGAAAAAAGTGACATTGTTGAGTTACTCTCAAGCGGCAAATGGTTAACTGAATGGCCTTATGGCTCTGAAGAAGAAAAACAACGCATTGCCTCATTATTGGCGCAAACTACCTATCAAGATGAAACATTAGCACAAGCCTATCAACGTTTATTTATTGGGCCTTATGCGCTACCTGCACCACCTTGGGGATCGGTGTATCTTGATCATGAGAATGTCTTATTTGGTGATTCAACCTTAGATTTACGTGAATGGATGCTGGAGAATGGTATTGATATTGCCTTGACTCAAAATGAACCTGAAGATCACTTTGGTTTAATGGTGATGATGGTGGCATGGGTTGCAGAAACACGCCCTGAAAAATTAACTGAACTACTTGCTGAACATTTATTACCTTGGGCTTATCGCTATCTAGAGAAATTGTCATTACAAGGAGCATTCCCTTATTATGAAGGTCTTGCCATGTTAGCAACGTTAACGCTTAAAAGCTGGCAATCCCTACTCTCGATTACTCCTGTTGAAAAACAGCTATTTTGCTAATCGACTGATTTGATCAAAAGAAGAACAGCCCTAATTGGGCTGTTATTTTTAGTTAAGATTGTTGAGACCAAAGCTGATAAAGTGCCGGTTGTTTTTCGTCTTCAGGTTTTATTTGCACAAATTGCAACCCTTCTTGTTGCTCCGGAGCGACTCTTAATGCCTTAGCAATATTGGCTGTCGATAATCCATAAGGCTGGGCATCATCATTAGAGTAAGCATAAAATATTTGTGAGATCCCCGCCATACGCATAGCCGCCAAACACATTGGACAAGGTTGACCACTGGCATAAACCACACAATCATCCAATTTTGCTCGTCCTAACACTTTTCCAGCTTCTCGTAATGCTAATAATTCTGCATGTGCAGTTGGATCATTTGTCGCTGTAATTTGATTAACAGCATGAGCAATCACTTGGCCATTTTTCACGATCACCGCGCCAAAGGGACGCCCACCAACTTTCACATTCTCTGTGGCAAGCGAAATGGCTTGCTGTATAAATTGCTTATCTGACATTATTTTGCCCCTGCTTGTTGAAGAATATTGATGATATTGGTATAGCCTTTATCTTTCGCTAAGGTTAATGGTGTACGTCCAGATCCATCAGCTAAATTAACATCCGCCCCACCATCGATCAGCAACATCACGATATCTGCATATTTTTGACTTCCATCACCTAAAATAATGGCTTCAATTAACGCAGTCCAACCAAGGCGATTAACATGATTGACATCCACACCGGCATCAATCAAGGTTTTTACTGTGGCAACATGGCCGCGCTCCGCCGCAGGAATCAATGCCGTACCACCATAACGGTTGATGCTATTCAGATCTGCGCCATGGGCTAAGGTTAAGGCTAAAATTTCCTGCAATCCTCTCGCTCCAGCATAAAGATAAGGTGAATCATAGATAGCATCGCGGGCATTGACGTTAGCCCCTTGTTCAATCAGGTATTTTGCCACCTCAATTTGATTCGCATGAGTAGCCGCCATTAGCGGTGTACGCAATTTGATATCTCGTTGTTCAATATTCTCTCCTTGCGCTATCTGGCGCTTTAATTCTGGCAAGTTTCCCTCTTGTGCCAATGTTACTAGATCTGCTTTATCAGAATTTGCCATTGCTTTTACCATAAAGATAGATGAAACCATTAATAGGCCTAAGAAGTAGAAAAACCACTTGGTCTTTAAATAGATAGCATTCATTCAATCTCTCCTCGTGAAGGGGTATTTTCAGCCTGCTTAATCAGCAGATTATTCGACCATTTATTACATCTAACAAAGGGATGGCATTATTTCAACCTATTGAGGAATAAAATATTCCACCATTAAGCCTTGATTTAGGTTTGGTCAGCATTTTTATACTTTTTTTACATCCGCCATAGCGCTTTTATCAACATCTTTACACCTCTTTCAGTAGCTTTACTCAATCTAAATCGCAAAAGGATAGTTCAAATGTTGATATTCGGTGCTGTGGCATTAGTTATTGTGCTCACTGCTTATCTTATTTATGTGTTGTTTCATGCAGAGGCATTTTAAAAATGGCAACAACAACGTTGATCTATATTGCCGTTTTTCTCACCGTCTTACTGATTATGGGAAAAGTGATTGGCAATTATCTTGCTCGTCTCATAGAAGGTGATTTACCTCATTGGGTAACAAAAACAGAACAGGTTATTTGGCGTAGCTGTGGTTTTAAACCTGCCGGCAAAGCGATTCAGTCTATGAGTTGGTATCACTATATGTTCGCCCTGTTAATTTTTAACTCAATGGGAGCACTTTTATTATTGGTAATTTTACTTAATCAAGGTTATTTACCTTTAAATCCACAGTTTGCACCTAATATGAGTTGGGATTTAGCATTAAATACCACCATTAGTTTTATTACTAATACCAATTGGCAGGCCTATAGCGGTGAAACAGCCGTTAGCTATTTAAGCCAAATGATGGGGCTCACAGTACAAAATTTCTTATCAGCAACAACGGGGATCGCTGTTGCCTTTGTATTGATCAGAGCATTAACACAATCTTCTTGCCATTCCATTGGTAATGCTTGGGTAGATATTGGTCGTATTACCCTATATCTGTTACTACCTTTAGCCATTATTTGGTCACTGTTATTTGTTAGCCAAGGCGTGATCCAAAATTTCCATCCCGCGCTATTAAGCCAAGGACTTGAAAATCAGCAATGGTTACCAATGGGCCCCGTTGCTTCTCAAGAGGCGATTAAACTGTTAGGAACCAATGGAGGAGGCTATTTTGCAGCAAACTCTGCTCATCCTTATGAAAACCCAACCTCTTTCAGTAACTTTTTACAAATACTTGCCATATTCCTGTTACCTACCGCGCTATGCTTCGCCTTTGGCCGACTGAGTGGCACACAACGGCAAGGCTATACCTTACTTTGGGTAATGACATTGATTTTTATTGTTGCGGTTAGCGTGATTGTTTGGGCTGAATGGAGAGGCAACCCACAATTTACGTTAATGGGTGCGGATAGTTCATTAAATATGGAAGGTAAAGAGAGTCGCTTTGGTTTAATAGGCAGTGCGTTATTTGTTGCCGTCACTACAGCTGCTTCTTGTGGTGCAGTAAATGCCATGCATGATTCATTAACTGCATTAGGAGGTATGGTTCCTATGTGGTTAATGCAAACTGGAGAAGTCATCTTCGGCGGTGTTGGTTCTGGTTTTTATGGCATGATCTTGTATGTTTTGTTAGCTGTTTTTATCGCTGGATTAATGGTGGGTCGAGCACCTGAATATCTCGGCAAAAAAATTGGTGTAGCAGAAATGAAATGGGTTGCTGTCGCTATTTTAATATCACCAGCAATCACCTTATTAGGTACAACACTTGCCCTCTTTAGCGAAGTAGGTCGCGAAGCGATTTTAAATCCTGGTCCTCATGGTTTTAGTGAAGTTTTATACGCTTTTACTTCAGCTGCCAATAACAATGGCAGTGCTTTCGCCGGACTGAATGCTAATTCTGTTTTTTATAATCTGTTATTAGGTATCACTATGCTTGTCGGACGTTTTGGTGTCATGTTGCCTGTCTTAGCTATCGCCGGTAGTTTGGCAATAAAAAAACGCCAAGCCGAAAGCTTAGCCACATTGTCCACTACTTCACCGCTATTTATTTTTCTATTGTTCCTCACAGTAATAATGATTGGTGCGCTCACCTTTGTTCCGGCATTAGCACTAGGCCCTATTGCTGAGCATTTACAGTTGTTATGGGCTAAATAAGGACACTCATCATGAAAAAAACACCTCTTTTTAATAGAAAAACAATGATGTCAGCTTTCTTGGATGCTATCAAAAAATGCACCCCTCAAGCCCAATGGCATAATCCGGTGATGTTTATTGTTTATGTTGGTGCACTACTCACTACGGGTATTTGGTTTGCCGTTTTACTGGGGTATCTACCACCAGATAATCATTTTACTTTTCAAGTCATGTTTTGGTTATGGATAACCCTACTATTTGCCAATTTTGCTGAATCTTTAGCAGAAAGTCGTAGTAAAGCACAGGCGGCAAGCTTACGAGGTGCGAAACAACAATCTAAAGCGGTGCGCTTACAGCATGCTGATCTTCACGCTCCCCAAGAAATCATTGATTCACTTTTATTACATAAAGGCGATATTGTTTTGGTCAATGCTGGCGAGGTAATTCCTTGTGATGGTGAAGTGATTGAAGGCGGCGCTTCTGTTGATGAAAGTGCGATCACCGGTGAATCAGCTCCCGTTATTCGTGAGTCAGGTGGCGATTTTTCTTCTGTTACTGGAGGGACTCGTGTGTTATCTGACTGGTTGATTATTCGTTGTAGTGCTGAAGCGGGTAACTCTTTCCTCGATCGTATGATTGGTATGGTGGAAGGTGCTAAACGCAGAAAAACGCCGAATGAAATTGCATTAACTATTTTATTAACGGCCCTAACGCTGATCTTTTTATTCGCTTGTACCACACTCTATCCTTTTAGTGTGTTCGCCGTGCAATTCCAACATCATGGTGAGGTTATTTCTGTTGTAACGTTAATCGCATTATTAGTTTGTCTGATCCCTACAACCATCGGCGGACTACTCTCTTCTATTGGTGTGGCAGGTATGAGCCGGATGTTAGACGCTAATGTGATTGCGACTAGTGGGCGTGCAGTAGAAGCCGCAGGAGACGTTGATGTTTTATTACTCGATAAAACAGGGACAATTACTTTAGGTAATCGCCAAGCTTCTCGTTTTATTCCTCTATCAGGAATAACTGAAAAACAATTGGCAGATGCGGCGCAATTAAGCTCTTTAGCAGATGAAACACCTGAGGGTCGTAGCATCGTTATATTAGCCAAACAGCGCTTTAATTTACGTGAACGAGATTTAACTTCGATGGGGGCCTCTTTTGTTCCATTCTCAGCGATGACCAGAATGAGTGGCGTAAATATTGGCGAGCGTATTATACGTAAAGGCTCGGTTGATGCTATTCGTCGCCATATCGAAGTTAGTCATAGTCATTTTCCCGATGAAGTCAACACCATAGTCGAGCAAGTCGCAAGAGCTGGTGCTACGCCATTAGTCGTCGTTGAAAATCAAAATATCCTTGGTGTAGTTGAACTTAAAGATATCGTCAAAGGGGGTATCAAAGAGCGCTTTGCTCAACTTCGCCAAATGGGCATTAAAACCGTGATGATCACCGGTGATAACCATCTTACTGCGGCGGCCATTGCTGCCGAGTCCGGTGTAGATGATTTTCTTGCGCAAGCCACTCCAGAGGCTAAATTGGCGTTGATCCGTCAATATCAATCAGAAGGTCGACTTGTCGCTATGACCGGAGATGGTACTAATGATGCGCCGGCTTTAGCACAAGCCGATGTTGCTGTGGCCATGAATTCAGGAACGCAAGCCGCTAAAGAAGCAGGCAATATGGTTGATTTGGACTCGAATCCCACCAAATTAATTGAAGTCGTTCATATTGGTAAACAAATGCTTATGACCCGTGGCGCCCTAACCACCTTTAGTATTGCCAATGATATCGCAAAATATTTTGCCATTATTCCCGCAGCTTTTGCGGTGACATATCCACAATTGAATATGCTCAATATTATGGGATTACACTCCCCAGCATCCGCGATGTTATCAGCCGTTATTTTTAATGCTTTGATCATCGTCTTTTTGATCCCTTTAGCGTTGAAAGGTGTGCATTATCGTCCTGTTTCTGCTCATTCATTATTACGCCGTAATCTCTCTTTATACGGAATAAGTGGGTTAATTGTTCCTTTTTTAGGCATTAAACTCATCGATATGATTTTAGCTATTATTGGGCTTTAAGGAGAATACTATGCATCTTTTTCGTTCATCTTTAGTGATGTTAGTATTACTGACGCTTATCACTGGATTAGCCTATCCTTTATTTATAACTGGATTAGCTCAATTGTTTTTCCCTTGGCAAGCAAATGGTTCACTGGTTTATCAGGACGATAAACTGATTGGCTCTGAATTGATTGGACAGTCATTTAATCGAGCCGATTACTTTCAAGGTCGCCCCTCAATGACAAGTGAAATGCCTTACAATAGTATGGCTTCCGGCGCTAGCCAACTTGCTATATCAAATCCACTCTTAAGCGAGAAAGTGGCTGTAGGTGTTCGTTTATGGCAAAAAAGGGTTGATAATCATCAAGTCGTTCCTGTTGATTTAGTGACTGCTTCCGCCAGTGGGCTTGATCCTCATATTTCATTGGCTGCCGCTTATTACCAAGCACCGCATATTGCGTTATTACGTCAATTCACAATAAATGAAATAAAACAATTAATTACAGAAAATACGACATCGCCATTAATACCATTTTTAGGTGAACCTGTGGTGAATGTCTTTAAACTCAATCAGGCACTTGATAGATTGAGTGCAGAAAAAAACAATAAAGTGAGCGGGTAATAAAATGGAACAAGCTCCGCAGTGGCAACGCCCTTCTCCTGATGATTTGCTGGCATTAACGCGAGCACCCCATCGAGGACGATTAAAGATCTTTTTTGGTGCCTGTGCCGGCGTAGGTAAAACCTACGCCATGTTACAAGAAGCTCAACGTTTACATCAGCAAGGTATTGATGTCTTAGCTGGGGTTGTAGAAACCCATCAGCGCCAAGAAACGGCACAACAACTTGAGGGATTACCGTTATTACCGCCATTAAAATTACATTATCGTGGTAGAAAGCTCTCTGCCTTTAATTTAGATGCGGCCTTAGCAAGACATCCTGCGGTGATCTTAATGGATGAATTGGCTTTTAGTAATCCACATAAATGTCGTCATCCAAAACGTTGGCAAGATGTTGAAGAGTTACTTGATGCGGGCATCGATGTTTTAACCACCATTAATGTACAACATATTGAAAGTCTTAATGATATTGTTGGTAGTATTACTGGCATTCGCGTTCAAGAGACGATTCCTGATTATATCTTTGATAATGCCGATGAAGTAGTTATGGTCGACTTACCACCAGACGACCTACAACAGCGCTTAAATGAAGGCAAAGTTTATCTGGCAGGACAAGCAGAGCGTGCAATAGAGCATTTTTTTCGTAAAGGTAATTTGATTGCATTACGAGAGCTTGCCCTAAGACGAATGGCAGATCGCGTTGATTCCCAAGTAAAAGAATTCCGTGATAGCCAAGGTGGTACGCCTGTTTGGCATACTACCGATAGTTTAATGGTTTGTCTTGGTGCTCATGGAAGAAATGATAAATTAGTGCGTACTGCCGCTCGTTATGCTGCTGCTTTTGGTTGCCAATGGCATGCTATTTATGTTGAAACACCAAAGCTACATCAGATAGGTGAGCATAAACGCCGTGCTATTTTACATTCCCTCAAGTTAGCACAACACCTAGGGGCAAGAACGGCGATCCTTTCTGATAATCAAGCGGAAAAAGCGGTGATCCGCTATGCCAGAGAGCATAATTTAGGCAAGGTGATTATCGGTCAACGCCCCTATCAAAAGTGGCAATGGTTAAAACGTTGGGTCCGTATGCGTTTCGCAGAAAGGTTAGCGCGTTATGCACCTGACTTGCATGTTATCAGTGTCGCTTTAAATGAAGAAGAGCCGCGTTATAAAACAAAAACATTTGTGCCACAAAATGATAAATGGCGCCAAAATCTTAAAGGCTATCTAACAGCTATTGGTTTATGTCTAGCTATTACGCTCTTTTCACGTACTTTTTTGTTAGCGTTAGATAAGGCGAATTTAGTTACTCTTTATTTATTAGGCGTTGTTCTTATCGCGCTATTTTTTGGTCGTCGCCCTTCTATTTTTGCCGCTTTAATCAATGTGATAAGCTTTGATTTGTTCTTTGTACAACCGCATTTTTCACTGGCTGTATTAGATATGCAGTATTTAGTGACTTTTTCCGTAATGCTCATTGTTGGGTTAGTGGTGGGTAATTTAACTGCGGGAATGCGTTATCAAACCCGGGTTGCTCGTTATAGAGAACAACGCACTCGTCATTTATTTGAAATGACCCGAGAGCTGAGTCGGGCACTGACTTTACAAGAAGTGGTACGTACTAGTTATCATTTTTTATCAAGTGCTTTTGATGCCAAAGTTTGTTTATTAATGCCTAATCATCATGGTGAATTAACACCATACAATGCTGAAGGTATGGGACAACTTCCCATTGATAGTGGTATTGCCCGTTGGTGTTGGGATAAAGATCAAATCGCAGGTGCAGGAACGGATACCCTACCTAGTGTCCCTTATCAGTTGCACCCTATTAGCGCATCTCAACAAGTATTAGCGATTTTAGCGATTGAGCCAAATAATCTACGCCAAGTACTTATTCCTGAACAACAGCAACTCTTACAGACATTTAATGGCCTAATTGCCAATGCTCTTGAACGGTTACAGCAGGCGGAAATGGCCGAACAATCTCGTATTAATATAGAACGAGAACAATTAAGAAATGCGCTCTTAGCCGCCCTTTCTCATGATCTAAAAACACCACTTACCGTCCTGTTTGGCCAGTCTGAAATTCTTCTTCTAGACTTAAGTGCTGAAGGCTCTGCTCATACTGAACAAGTCAGTCAGATCCGCCAACAAATTTTGACGACCTCTCGCTTAGTCAACAATTTACTGGATATGGCACGTATTCAATCAGGGGGTATCCAAGTCAACCTGCAGTGGAATTTACTGCAAGAAATTGCTGGAAGTGCAGTACGTTCACTCTCTTATTTACTTGATAAACATCCATTACAAATTGATATTTCAGCTGATTTATTACTCTATTGCGATAGTCTGTTAATTGAGCGCGTGTTAACTAATTTGTTAGAAAATGCAGTCAAATATACCGCATCACAGACCAAATTAGGCATAAAAGCCACGGTTGAAGAGGATCAAATTCATGTTGAAGTTTGGGATGAAGGCGCAGGTATTCCCACTGAACAATTGCAGTTTATTTTTAATAAATTTTCACGTGCAGTAAAAGAGTCCGCCATTCCGGGGGTTGGGCTGGGTCTTGCTATTTGCAGTGCTATTATCCACTTACATGAAGGTAAAATTTGGGCTGAAAATAATAAAAAAGGTGGAGCCAGTTTTCACTTTGTTTTACCTTTAAAATCATTACCGAATATTGATGAGATTGAAATAAAACAGTGACGCCATATAACATATTGATTGTTGAAGATGAAAAAGAGATCTTACGATTCGTTCGCCTTGCATTAGAGAACGAAGGTTTTCGTGTTTATGACGCCTCAGAATGTCAACGAGGATTAATAGAGGCAGCATCAAGAAAACCTGATTTAGTCATTCTTGATCTGGGATTACCTGATAAAGATGGGCTTTGCTTTATCCAAGATTTCCGTCAATGGAGTAGCACGCCGATCATTGTGTTATCCGCCAGAGATTCTGAACAAGATAAAGTTGATGCTTTAGACGCTGGAGCTGATGATTATTTAACTAAACCCTTCGGTATGAGTGAATTACTAGCCCGGGTTCGTGCTTCATTACGTCGCTTTGTCAAACAAGAAACAGAAACGACTCAATTTACATTTGGTGATATCACTATTGATTGGGTTAAAAGAATAGTCACTCGCCAAGGCGTACCCATTCACTTTACTCCGACCGAATTTCGTCTACTCAGTGAACTTGTCAACAATAGTGGAAAAGTATTAACTCAACGTCATTTAATGCAGCATGTTTGGGGGCCTAACTTTGTAGAGCATAGCCATTATTTGCGAATTTATATGGGGCATCTACGTCAGAAAATAGAAACCGATCCCACCTGTCCAGTGCACTTAATTACTGAAACGGGGATCGGTTATCGTTTTATGCCTTAAGTCTCTTTTTTCGGTTTATCATAACGACTAAGCCATTGCAGATATCGTTTTTCTAAAACGTAACAGTGCCAATGCAAAAAAGACTGAGCCAATAATAATTAAAACGATAAATTGAGGCCAAACAATCGAGAAATCTGCGCCTCTATATAATATCGCTTGTGCAAGGCTGACAAAATGTGTGGTTGGCATAGTTTGCATCACATCTTGTACAAACTGAGGCATACTCTCTCTTGAGGTCATCCCTCCAGACAACATATTTAATGGCAACAATACCATAATCATCAATAAACCAAATTGTGGCATTGAGCGCGCCATAGTGCCTAAGAAAATACCAATGGATGTCGTTGCAAATAAACTTAACGCCACCCCACACATAAATAACAAAACAGAGCCTTCGATCGGCACATGTAGCAGTGATTTAACCACTAGTACTAAAGACATGGCCGACGCTAACAATACAACCAATCCCATTGACCATATTTTAGAAAGCATGATCTCAAATGGTGTGACAGGCATAACTAATAAATGCTCAATAGTGCCATGCTCTCGCTCTCGTATTAGTGCCGCCCCGGTTAATACAATAGATAGCATGGTAATGTTATTGATTATCGCCATAACAGAGCCAAACCAAGATTGTGTTAAGTTTGGGTTAAAGCTCATTCTAACTTCTAAATCCACAGGCAGTGGATCGTTAGTGCGCTCTTTAGCAAGAAAAGTTTTCGCTTCTCCCATAACGATATTTTGAATATAGCTATTTCCTAAGAAAGCTTGGCTCATCCGTGTTGCATCAATATTGACTTGAATTTCTGGCTTACGTCCTGCGAGTAGATCGCGTTGAAAATTAGGCGGAATATCTAACGCAAAAGTATAAGTTCCTCTATCTAATAAACCATCAATCTGCTCGGGTGTAATATCTGCAGGTGGTAAAAAGTAAGGCATATAAAAGCTATTGACAATACGGGCCGAAAGTTGAGATTTATCCTGATCAGCCACCGCTATCGGCGCATGGTGTAATGAGCCCGGTGTTACAGTAGCCGATGAGTATATTGATACGGTAAAGGCAAACACAATTAATGCCAGCATCGCCTTATCACGGGATAAACTTCGTAACTCTTTTATTCCTAAATTAAAAATATTTTGTACTGTATGCCACATTTAAGCCTCCTGCTTTTTCAAGAAAAAGACACTCAGCCCAATCACAATGGGGATCGTGATAAGTAACGGAATAAAAGACCAAGGCAAATCAAATAAGTTAAGTCCTTTTGAAAACGTTCCTCGAGTGATAGTAAGAAAGTGAGAAGTCGGATAAATATGCCCTATCCATTTACCAATACCTTCTAAGGATGATACTGGGTCAATCATGCCGGAGAATTGTGTAGCAGGAATTAAGGTAATAATTGAAGTACCAAAAATAGCCGCAATCTGACTTTTCATAAAACAAGAAATCAGTAATCCCATTCCCGTAGCAATAGTGATATAAAGCAACGCCCCTAATGAGAGTGTTAACATGCTTCCTTTAAAACTGACACCAAAAACAAATACCGAAAGCGCACAGAGCATAAAAAAGTTAAACATTCCCAATAAAATATAGGGGATCTGTTTGCCTAATAAAAACTCGGCTTTAGTGACCGGAGTAACGTATAAATTAATAATAGAGCCTAGCTCTTTTTCACGTACCACACTCAAGGCGCTTAACATCGCGGGGATCATCATCAACAACAACGGAATAACCGCAGGTACTATAGCGGGTAAACTTTTTACATCAGGGTTATAACGATAACGGGTTTCGATATCAATGGGGGAAAATTGATCAACCATATTGGTAGGTTGACGCATGGCCATATCTAACATCCAAGTTAGATGCATTGCCTGAATATATCCACGGACAGTTTCTGCACGATTTGGCATCGCGCCATCAATCCAAACCCCTATTTTTACTTTATGTCCTTTAGCAACATCTCGAGCAAAATTAGGCGGAATTTCAATCGCAACAGTAATATCACCACTGCGGAGACGACGCTCAAGTTGGTTATAATCGGTAATCGGCGCTTTTTCAATAAAATAGCGAGAGCCTGATAGATTTTGACTATAAGCCTGACTTAGCCCTGTTTGATCTCTATCCATAATGGCAAAGCGTAGGTTTTCAACATCCATACTGATGCCGTAACCCATAATAAACATCAATATTACCGTACCTAGTAATGCTAAGGTAAGGCGTACTGGGTCACGGCGTAATTCCATCCCCTCACGAATGCTATAACTAAATAAACGGCGTAAACTAAATCGTTGTTTTAACGCTTTTTCCGCACTTTCTTCACTAGAGGCGGGCAATTGTAGCTGTTTATCTTCAATATCGGGTGCTTCTGTTTCACCGGATGCTTTTTTCAAATAATCAATAAATACTTCTTCTAGTGTATCAAATTGACTATTTTTCACTAAATTAGCCGGAGTATCTGTCACTAGCACTTTTCCGGCATGCATCAGAGACATTCTGTCACAACGCGCCGCTTCATTCATAAAGTGGGTAGAGATAAAAATAGTGACACCGTCACGTCTTGAGAGATCAACCATCAGCTTCCAGAACATATCTCGAGCGATAGGGTCAACCCCAGAGGTGGGTTCATCAAGGATCAGCATTTCTGGTTTGTGGATCACTGCCACCGCTAACGATAAGCGTTGTCGAATACCTAAAGGTAAACCATCAGGCATCATATCTTCCACATCGGTCAAATTAAAACGCTCACTCATTTCTTTGATACGTTGAGGAATATCCTGTTCTGGGATATGAAAGAGTTTGGCATGTAGCTCTAAATTTTGTCGAACCGTTAATTCGCTATACAGTGAGAATGCTTGCGACATATAACCAACACGTTTACGGGTTTCGATATCTTTTGGATCAACCTCTTGCCCAAATAACCAAGCGCGCCCTTCACTTGCCTCAAGTAAACCTGTAAGCATTTTCATGGTGGTGGATTTACCACAACCATTCGAACCTAGGAAACCAAAAATTTCGCCTTTAGGAATACGAAAACTGACATGATCAACAGCAACAAACTGACCAAAGCGCATTGTTAACTCTTTGGCCTCAATGGCGATAATATCGTCATCACTTTTATCCCGTGGAGGAATAATCACTTTTTGATGGTTTTTACGTTTTTCTTCCGGTAAAAGCTCAATAAAAGCAGCTTCTAATTCATCTGTCGCCGTTTGCGCCTTTAATTCTTCCGCATGACCAGTGGCTAAAACCTTACCTGCATCCATTGCAACCAGCCAATCAAAACGCTCAGCCTCTTCCATATAAGCCGTCGCAACCAATACGCTCATATTGGTTTGACGTTTACGAATACGATTAATTAACTCCCAAAATTGCGCCCGTGATAATGGGTCAACCCCTGTGGTGGGTTCATCGAGGATCAGCAATTGTGGATCATGAATTAATGCACAGCAAAGCCCCAGTTTTTGCTTCATACCACCAGATAGTTTACCCGCAGGTCTATCCTTAAAAGGCGCTAACCCAGTACTTTCAAGTAAATCATTGATGCGCTCTTCTCGCTCTTGTTTGGATTGACCAAATAAGCGACCAAAGAAATCGACGTTTTCAAAAACAGAAAGTGTGTGATAAAGATTTTTACCTAACCCTTGCGGCATATAGGCAATTTTGGGGCAAACAGCTCGCCGGTGATTAACATCATTCATATCACCATTAAGTACTATCACTTGCCCTTGCTGAATTTCTCTGGCTCCTGAAATAAGAGAAATTAAACTCGATTTTCCGACACCATCCGGGCCTATTAAGCCGACCATTTTTCCGGCAGGAATAGTCAATGTCACATCATCAAGTGCTTTGGTATCACCATAATGTTGGGATACATGAGTCAATTCAATGATATGAGAATGACTTTGCGTTCTCATTAGTTGACTCATTGTGGTAATTTCACCTCTAAATCAGTCGGCCAAGGTTGGCTATTATCTAAGCGAATATAGGCACGTCCCGGTAAACCTGTTTTGACATATTCAAGGTGTTTCTCTAGTAACTCAGGGGAGATCCTCGCTCTTACACGAAACATTAGCTTCAAACGTTCATTGTCAGTTTCAACCGTTTTAGGGGTAAACTGTGCAACACTGGCAACATAAGTCGTTTTCGCAGGGATCACAATATGTGGGGCTGCGTCCAAAATAATATGGACATCACTGCCTAAGGCTGCTTTGCCAGCGGCTTCAGTTGGCAAAAAGAATGTCATATACACATCACTAAGATCGACCATATTTAACACTCGACCGCCAGCGCCTAGCACTTCACCGGGTTCCGCAACACGATATTGTACACGGCCATTACGAGGAGCTTTTAAGATACTATCATCCAACTCAGCCATAATACGTCGTTCGGTAGCTGTTGCTGCATCAACTTTGGTTTTTGCTTGAATAATTCCAGACTTTGCCGAATCAATTGCCGCAATAGTTGCAGTCACTTGTGCTTTTGCAGCTTCAACAGCAGCACGAGCCCCTTCGGTTCTTGCTATATCATCATCCAGTTGTTGAATGGAAATTGCTTTTGTTTTAACTAATGCTCGAGAGCGGTTAAGGCGTTTTACTGATGCGTCAAGCTCTGCAATACGCTGACGAACAACCGCCTGCGCTGCAACTTGCTCACTTTGACGTTGAGAAAGTGCCGACTCTGCCGTCATAACGCTACTTTTGGCTTGCTCTAGTTGGGCTTGAACTTCATGAAGTTGCTCTTTTAAGGTACGAGTATCCATTGTTGCCAACACTTCACCCGCTTTAACAAAATCCCCCTCTTTAACTAAAATAGTGTCAATTCTTCCTGGTGTTTTGGTTGAAATATCAATTTCAGTAGCTTCAATTCTCCCATTACTTTGAGCAAACCCATCAGGGAGTGCTGGTGCTTGTGTTTTCCACCAAAAAATACCTGCTGCAATAATTGCAACAATAATAATGCCGTAAACAAAAAAACGATTCGTTTTTTGATTTTTCATATAAATTATTTAACCTTCCTTTTGCCATAAATAACCCAATTTTTTGTGATTTACTGTGTGTAAGAAAATAGTTAAATAACAATTTTTAATTTTATTTCATCTACTTTAAAAATAGTCCATTTATATATATAAAGCGAATTAAAATAAAATAAAAAAAGAGAAAAACAAAAGTTAACCATATGAATTATAAAATATAATAAGAATATGATAGTGTGTTGTGTGAATTTAATGTAGTACTTTTATCACATAATACACTATCAAAATTTGATTATTCGAGATAACACACAAAATGTATAAAATTTAGCATCCATTAGCTTTATTAAAATCAAAATATAATAATAACACTTGGTTACGATAATTGATCGAAGTCACATATTTAATGTTGATGGAGTTAGCTATTTTTTGATTTTGCTATAAATTTAACAGCGTTAAAAATAAATAATAACCAACATACTTTTATTTTAATATTTTATTTGCAAGGTTTAATTTTAAATTAATTGCATAAAACTCCTTAAATATAACAGTTTGATTATTATAGCATTAATTTAAATTGAAATTATTTGTTATTTTTGCCTGTCATCAGACCACTTATTAGGTAAAGTTTTTATATAGTGATTATTGCAGTTAATAATTATATATCAAATAACAATATACAATTAAAGTAATAACATCCCTGCAAATACACAACTCAATCCGATTAAGAGAAGGTTTATATGAAAAACATTAACTATAAGCTCGCTACACTTACCCTTTGTACTCTTTTTGCCTCTTCTGCGTTAGCTAATAATACACAAGCCCCTATCCGCCTCGTTATTCATGGTGGTGCAGGTACAATAACTAAAGATACCATCACCCCAGAACAAGAAAAAGAATATAAAGCCAAACTGACCGAAGCATTAAATGCTGGATATGCTGTTTTAAATAGCGGAGGCACCAGTATTGAAGCTGTACAAAAATCGATTAATGTTATGGAAGACTCTCCTCTTTTTAATGCAGGTAAAGGTGCTGTTTTTACTCACGATGGTAGAAACGAACTTGATGCTTCTATTATGGATGGTAAAACGCGCAAAGCGGGTGCTGTTGCTGGTGTTACCACAGTAAAAAATCCGATTAATGCCGCGATTGCGGTAATGGAAAAAAGTCCACATGTTATGATGGTTTCTCAAGGGGCTGATCTTTTTGCCAAAGAGCAAGGGTTAACCATCGTTGATCCGAGTTATTTTCGTACTGAATATCGTTGGCAACAACTACAAAAAGCATTAGAAAAAGAACAAGTTGTATTAGATCATGATGGTAAAACTGCGGCTCTTTTTGCTGATCCGATGATGTATGATTATAAATACGGCACTGTTGGCGCTGTTGCATTAGACCAACATGGTAATTTAGCGGCGGGAACATCAACAGGTGGAATGACCAATAAACGTTATGGTCGTGTGGGCGATTCCCCTATTATCGGTGCAGGTAATTATGCGGATAATGAAACGGTTGCGGTATCGGCAACAGGATCAGGTGAAATGTTTATTAGAACGCTGACCGCATTTAATATTGCAGCCCAAGTTAAATATCAAAAACTACCTCTAGAGCAAGCGGCACAAAATGCACTTGATGAAGTAAAAGCGATAAATGGAAGTGGTGGTGTTATCGTATTAGACAAATCTGGAAACTATACGATGAGCTTTAACTCTGAGGGAATGTATCGAGGCACCATTGGTAATGATGGCAAACCACTAGTCGCCATTTATAAAGATTAACCTTCATTATTTTAAAACTATGCCTTTGGTTTTTAGCGACTGTTATTAAAAATACAGATAAACCAAGGGCATAATATTAAGCCATTTCCACGATCATCCCCTTATTTTGATCTCTTTATTCCTTTCATGGGTAAACCCCACTGTTCACTTTGCACTCCAAAACCGTTTATAAAACAAACATTATGCACTAAAAACAAACATGAACGCCTCTACTTATTAAAATGATCCTTTGAAAAAGTAGCTTTTTTCTTTTTTAGATCTGTTAGAATATTCAGCATAGTTATATTGATTTAATAAGGAAATTGCTGTGGATTTTCACCACGACGATCAAGAAATAACACCAGAAACATCACTTGTATTAGCGGAAAAACAACCATTATTAGATCTCAATGCAACTTTCACCTCTCCGACACAAACTAACCCTGCACTGGCTTATTTACGCAGTTTAGGCTCTAAACGTAGTCGCCAAACGATGGGATCGTTTTTAACGATCGTGGCAAAAATGATTGGCTTCTCTTCAATAAAGCATTGCCAATGGGGAGCACTTCGCCGCCACCATATTCAAGCAATTATCGACATGTTATCTGATGCGGATAAAGCACCCGCCACGATTAACACTTATTTAGCTGCACTAAAAGGTGTCGCTTTAGAAGCATGGGCGATGAAGTTGATGGATACAGAAAGCTATCAACATATTCGCCAAGTAAAATCGGTAAGAGGCAGTCGATTACCTAAAGGTCGAGCGCTTACTGGACATGAAATTCGCGCACTTTTTCGCTGTTGTGAAAAAGACCACTCCTCAAAAGGTTTAAGAGATGCGGCCATATTAAGTGTACTACTTGGTTGTGGATTACGCCGTTCAGAAATTGTTGCGCTTAATTACGAGCATATTCAATTTCGTGATCAAGCTTTTATTGTTAGAGGAAAAGGTAATAAAGAAAGAATATCCTATATGCCAGAAGATACTTGGGAGCGTGTTCAATTATGGATCGATGAAATAAGGGGATCACAAGATGGCGCCCTTTTCACACGTATTCGCCGCTTTGATGATGTAACGGATGAACGAATAACAGACCAAGCCATTTATTATATTTTAGAGACACGTCAACAAGAAAGTGGCATTGATAAATTTGCTCCTCACGATCTGCGACGCACTTTTGCCTCTGCAATGTTAGATAATGGCGAAGATATTGTAACCGTAAAAGATGCCATGGGTCATGCCAGTATTATGACTACACAGCGCTATGATAGACGTGGTGATGATCGTCTTAGAAAAGCGGCTCGACATTTACGTTTTTAGCCTTTTATATTGTAAAAATATACCCAATTCAATCAATGATATTGGGTATATAAATTTTCATCTTATTAATTTTAGCTATGGCTTATCTAAATGGCGGCTCATTAAAGGTTCTTAATTTACGAGAATGTAATTTATCTTCTTCGTCTTTTAATAACTCAATTGCATGAATACCTATTTGTAAATGCTCTGATACCGCACCTTCATAAAAGTGATTAGCTTGTCCTGGTAATGTAACGGTTTATCAGATACACATAACAAAGTGCCATAAGGAACGCGAAAACGATAACCTTGAGCGGCAATAGTGGCACTTTCCATATCCACGGCAACGGCTCGACTTAAACTAAATCGCCTTGATGTTGCTGAAAAACGTAATTCCCAATTGCGATCATCTGTTGTCACAACCGTTCCTGTTCTTAATCGTTGTTTGATTTCATGTCCAGGCTTACCGCTAATGGCTTTAGTGGCATCATAAAGTGCACGCTGAACTTCAGCAATATTAGGAATAGGAATATCTGGCGGTAATACAGCATCTAAAATATGATCATCTCGTAAATAAGCATGAGCTAAAACGTAATCACCTAATAATTGGCTTTCTCTTAAGCCTCCACAATGACCAATCATTAACCAAACATGAGGACGTAAAACCGCCAGATGATCACAAATTGTTTTGGCGTTTGACGGCCCAACACCAATATTCACTAATGTTATTCCCGGCCCTTCTTTTGCAATTAAATGATAGGCGGGCATTTGATATTTTTTCCATGTCAGATCAGAAATTAATTTTTCCGGATCAACCGTATCGGCGGTTATTTGCTGAAAACCTGCACAAGAAAGTGCGCAATATGGACTATTTTTATCAGCAACTTGTGCACAGGCCCAACGAACGAATTCATCCACATAGCGGTTATAATTGGTGAATAAAATATAAGGTTGCACATCTTCAGGTAAAGTTCCGGTATAATGCTTTAAACGAGCCAAAGAAAAATCCGTCCGTAGTGCATCAAAATGTGAAAGAGGTAAAAGCTCGCTGTCATCAATTAAACCATCGGTAATATCATCACCAATTTTAGAGAGATCGGTAGTCGGAAAATATTTTGCTAAAGAGGCGCTCATTGACCGATCAAAACCAATGCCAGTGCCATCAATGACAAAAGGATATGGTATCTCTTGTTTTGAGGCCGTCACTTCAAAAGAGACATGATAAGCATCCGCAATAAGTTGCAGTTGCTCAGTTAAATAATTTTCAAATAAAGTTGGATTGGTGATAGTAGTAGAATAAGTACCTGATTTTGATAAACGCCCATAAGCTCTTGTTTTATCTTCTTTTTTAACATCACCATACCAATGTACGGTTAATTGCGGATAAGCAAATAGACCTTCAGCCCTTTGTTTTATATCAGGTAATTTTCCATCTTGAGCATACATAATAATAGCATTACGTAAGGCATCAACAGCATTTTGATATTGTTGTTTTAACTCATTAATAATTTTTTGAATTTCTGGGTTATGAGGTTTTGACATAAAGGAGCCTCTACTTATTCTCACGTTTTTCACATCATAGCAAGAAGCTCTATTTTGACCAAAGAATAAAATTAATAAAAATTATATGAGCATTTTCCACCTAATGAGACTAGTTGTCCTTTATTTAGTTTTAACGTAATATCAACGCTGTCTTCTTTAATGATTTTATTTCGACTCAATAGATGGGAGAATAGCTCTCCTAGCCTTGGTTTTTTATTATTTAGTTGTTTTATTATCTCGTTCATCTTTTCATTTAAAATTTTATCATAAGTTATTTCGATATTATTATTAATAGCAACCATATCATAGATAAAATTATATAACTTACTTTCAAATGGTTGAGCTAAGGGAATATCTAGATTTATTTTATCGCTACTTTTTTTAAAAAATTTTATTTTTAATTCAATTAAATCATCAGAAAGAGTCTTTATACTATAAATTTGTTCTTGCTTAACAACATTACTCATAGAAAAAGATGTTGTTAATGTGTAGTAATCAAAAGAATCATTATATGATTTAATTAAGGTGATCCCTTCTTGATTTAGTAAATAATAAATTGCCTTTTTATTTTCCTCTGAGATATCTTTAGTTAAAGTTTCAAATTCTTCCATTGCCTCGTTTTGATCTTTACTTTTTATTTTTTCACCATTGAAAATATAAGTATTTCTATTTATATCTTTTATTAGTGCATTTTTTATATTTAAGTTAGTATTACTATTTTCTGTTTCTAAGTTAACATTACTATTTTCTATCGCTTTGCTTACGAGCTGTCTTATTGCACTAAAGTTAACTTGATTAAAGTTACTTTTATTAAGCTTTAAGTCTATTTCACCAGAACGTATTTTATTATCTAATTCAATATACAACTCAGCAAAAATTTGATCATTAAGCTCATTTTTATCTAACTTTTCATATAGACATTTCAATGCAATTTCATTAGAAAAAATTGATGAATGCCGATTAAATGCATTAATTATTGTTGACATTTTATTAAGTTGTTCATTGTCTATATCCGTTATAGAAATATTATAATTATCTATTGAAATCGTAATATTTCTATCATTAATATCAATTTTTATTCTTTCTTTATATGCATCTGAAGCCATAGTTTTTAGCATTAAAACATGATATAGCATTTTAAAATGATTTTTGTCATCAAATAGATCTTGATATACAATATTTTCAACTGTTTTTAGTGCTTTTTCTCTTTTGTTTGATTGGAACCAGTCTTTTATTTTATCCCATAATGACATCACATCTTTTGTTTTTTCTCCTTGTGATATTCTTAATATTTGTGAATTAGAAATATCATTGTGATTAATTTTTACACTCATCATATTTTCCTCTTAAATTAACCATATAATAATTAAAATTACATTTAAGAGAAGAACACTTTTAGTGAAACTATGCTATAAAAAATCACCCACTATAAATCATATTAGTCGTATTTCCTTTAAGTTTATGGAATTAAAAAACTTAATACGATCGGCAAGGTAACTGCTGCAAGCATGGTTTGTGATGTAATGATCCCCGCCATTAGCTCAGAATCCCCTCCTAGCTGTCGAGTTAAAATATAAGAAGTTGGGGCTGTAGGGATAGAAAAGAAAATGACTAAAAGCATCATAACTAATGGAGACAAACCTAAAAAATTAGCAACACTATATGCAATTATCGGTACAATAAGCAACCGAGTCACTGTGTTAATACTAATCATTTTACTTTCTGCTTTTAGTGTTGATAAATGTAATGCCGCACCAATACAGATAAGCCCTAAAGGTAAACTAGTCGCAGCTAACAATTTTAGAAATTGATCGCTACCAAAAGGAAGCCCTATTCCTGATAAATTGATAACAATCCCTATTACGCAAGAGATAATTAATGGATTTTTAATAATTGGGAAGATTAATTGACGAAAAGTTACATTTTGCCCTGCGGTTAAACAAAGCACTGAAGTCACATTTGATAGAGGAACCAAGGTTGCTAATATCAAAGCAGCTATTCCTAAACCTTCAACGCCAAATAAATCAGCGACAATAGCTAAACCTAAATAAGTGTTAAACCGAATATTGCCTTGAACGATCGCACCAAAGCGGCCAGCAGACCAGCCGGTTATTTTTTTAAAAATAACACACAAAATAGTGGTAATGATGACTACTGAGAAAATAGCCCCAGCAAGGTGAGGTAATTGAGGATCAGATAAAGGAGCATTAGCCAAGCTATTGAGAAGTAATGCAGGAAAGAGTAAAAAATAATTTAATTTTTCAGCCCCTACCCAAAATGCAGGTTCAAATGCTTTATTTCTTCTTAAAATAGCGCCTAGCGCAATTAACGCAAATAAAGGCCATAACGTTAACAACACATTTTGCATAGTGTTTGCCCCAGAAAAATAGTCATAATTTACAATATCGTAACATTAGCAAAATTACCAACTGATATTGTTAATATAAAAGCTAATTCAAAAAATGATAAAAATAAAAAATTTTCGCATTTTAAGCCCAACTTTTTCTGTTCTATAATGCTAGGTATAATTTTTATGTCAATAAGGCACTATTTATAAATTTTATAAATCAATATACATTCGATAACAGTGTAAACTTGCCTGAGCCAAGCTAGAATAGTACTCTCGCTCTTCTAAAACAGTGAACCCTTGTTTTAAATAAAATAGCATCGCATTAGGCGTTGCATCTAAAAATAATTTAACAAAATTTCTTTGTTTAGCTTCATATTGTAGCTTTTTAAGAATAAGTCCTGCATATCCTTTTCCCATGCATTCCGGTAATGTAAAAATAGCTTCAGCAAAGCCTGTTTTAAGATCTAAAAATCCAGAAGCTACGGGAATAGATAATTTTTTATCATCAATAACATAGAAAGGATTATTAATAATAGATTGTCTATAGCCGTCAGGCATTTCATCAGGAGTCCAAGCGGCTAATATATCGGGCGGATAGACATGTTGACAGCCAAAACGTAACGCTTTATTTCTTAAATACCATAATCGTTTTGCTTCATGAGGCTCCGCAAGCCTAAGTTGAACACCTTCCATTATAACCTCATTAGCCACTGTATATATTGTAATTATAGAAGTTATTATTCACTATTTTATTTTTATATCACTATTATAAGATTATTTTTATAATGTCCTAAGTGTATCCATTACGCCTGATACACTTAGGCTAATTCACTTGTTAGTTAACTATTTTAGTATAGTTATCTTGTTATTTTCATCGTTATTACACTCAACATTATTCGAAGATGGCAATAATAATGCAATAATATATCCTAATAATAAAATAAAACGCACTATCACCATTGTATCTGAAGAAATAAGTAATGGATATGGTGTAAGGACCATGGTGCCTATGGTAAAGATCAGTGCAATAGTGATAGGATATTTGAAACCGAAATCTCTTACTCGTTGAGTTAAAATAAGTGCAAATACGTAGATTTGTGCTATTAATAATATGAATTCGACTATACCATAAGAACTAAAAGAGAATTGGTAGAAAAATAATTTATCAGGATCATTCTCAACGGAATCAGGTAACAAGGTCATAAATAACATATATATTAAACCGTTTACAATACCAAATAACACAGAAAAAACCACTTCTGCTCCTAAAAAAGAGAGTCTATCCCGTCTTTTTTCCTTCCATTGATAAACTATTTTAGTTTTCATATTCAATCCTTTCTATTTTAAAATTGTATTCTTTCATATCATATATAATATACTTAATATTTTTACCTAAACCTATATGTTTATAAGACAGTATAAGCAATTCTAACATCTTCTGTTTTGATTATTGAAAGAGACAATCAACAAAGTTCTAAATACTTTTAAGCACATATGATGAAATTTTAGACTCACTATATCGGCTCAAAATAGACACTACCGCTCTTTTATCTAATTGATAATAGAGCGGTTTTATCATTTTGAAATTTATTTCACCATTTTATTGATCCACTTAATTTCTTCGTTCGTGAATCGAATATTGCTTTCTTTATTTGTATCAGTATCTTGCAAGATTTTGTCTTTAATTAATTGGCTAACAGGGACAATAATATTAAAATGGTCTCCATTTTTTATATTATAAATTTTCAGAGGAATATCGTGTTCCATTGCAACCACACGTAATTCATTGAATTCATTCCAAAAATAATCATGACCTTCAAAATAAAATGTTGGTGTTTTTATTGATTTAATATAGCGGTATACAGAGCGGACATTAAATTCTTCTTCGTTGTTTTTATCAAAGGGTAATTCAACCATCATCCGCCCTTCTGTGCGTAGTTTAAGATCAGGTATTCCTCCTAAAGAGAATATTGCCCTGAATTTATCACTGTATTCACTAGCCAATAATGCTCTCGTTCCCCCAGTGCTATGTCCTACTACGTAAATACGTTTAGGATCAATATAAGGTAATGACGCTAAATATTCTCTAGCTGAGTCTAAATCTTCTAATTCACCATAAAACATTTCATAGCGACCAGGGTTGGTATTTTCACCACGAAAAGAAGGTATCATGAGTACCATATTAGGATCACGAAACGTCGCTCCTGTTTGGTCATTTTCAACTGGTTGTGGTGTCCAAAAATAATCATCTCCTCCTATCCCACCATATCCTCCATTCAGCCAAATCACCGCAGGTAGTTTATTTTTTTTTATTCGCCGGCGGAGGGGTTAAATAAGCATACATATCACCTAGTTTGGCCGGATATTTAACTACATTGAATATTTCTGCTGGCGCTTCCCAAGGTGCTTCAGTATTGTCAAAACTATCATTTATAATTTGTGTTTTAAAACGCTGATGTGCTTCAAATAAGGTTTCATCGCGAACATCGATATTCGCATTCGCCGAGAAAGTACCAATTGTTAGTAAAGAAAAAATAAGCGCAGGAGCAATTTGTCTAAAACATCTCTTTTTTAGAACCATATCAATCAATTTCCTTATAGATTATTTAAGTAGTGGAATAATAGTATAGATAGCTTAAAAATTTTGAATAGCATTTTTCTTGAACAACGAAAAATAGATGTAAAAAGTATCTTAATTGGAATGGTTAAATTGCTTAAAAATTAAATAGGCAGAAAACGGTTTTTGTTTTCAGAAATTATTTTACCATTTTTTGGGCTATATTGAGAGCATTCAAACAATTAAAGAACACCATTATCCCTTTTTGATATAACACCTAGATCTCTGCTTGCCATGTTCACGAGACACTTCAATCCGGAGATTGGTTGACGAATCAATACAGATTTATAATGAAAGGCGACCCCATTTATTATTAAACTATAAAACGCCCGATGAGGTTCATCGAGCATTTTATACCTGAAAAGTTGTCAACCTATATCAAGATTAGTCATTATTTTTCAATGGATGGAAGTGTTTTTTCTTGTTAACAATTTACTATAAAATTTTTTAAAGCTTTTCCCAAAGAAAAATAATTCAAATTATGCATACGCTACAAAATGACATCGTTGAAATTATTCTCTGACCCTTTTTATGCTCTAAAACCTCGCCAAATGTTTTCTCCCAATCGCTATATTAAGAAATCACCCATACTGGCAATTTTAAGCCCCTTTCGTGTAGATTTTTAATATCGGGTGAATTGCACGAACTACAGTTATTGCTAGGACTCCAAGTAAAACAATAAATAAGTTAATATTAGTTAACTTATTAGCTTGGAGAAAAGAATATGCACCCATCAAAAGTAAGAGTTTATGTATTTAATTGGAGTACTTTTGTGATGGTATTAGGAATATTAGCATCATTATATTTTCATATTTCTACTCAAAATAACATAGCAGATAGAGACAAAGAAAATAGAGAAAATGAAAGAAATAATATAAGAACAATGTTCGCCTATGAGATTTCATATAATCAATCAAATCTAAGACTTTTAGAAGGAACTAAAAATGCAGGTTTTGATAAAGAAAAGTGCCAAGCAGAAATCTGCACTGCTAGTCCTGTTGAACTCAATGTATTTGCTGGCATAAGATTGATGATTCTAAACTCGCTAAGAGATGATGTATATACTATTTATCTACCTCAGATATATCTTCTTGAACCTAAAGAAGTCTCGTTAATAATGAATTATTATTATAGTCAGAAAGAGCTATTACAAAGCTCAAAAGCCATTCAGATAGGATTAGCCCAAAATAGAGACAATAAAAAATGGCTTGAAGAAAAAACATACCTTCTTACCCATAGTTTTGAGAATGAATACTTATTAGGCGAACAAATACTGTCAATGTATAAAGCTTATATTCCTGATGAATTAGTGAATAAACGTTAATACTCAAAAAATGATATGGCTTATCTACATACTTCTTACAAGATGCCATTCAATATAACCCCTTGAAAGGGTGTACAGAATTACTGGTTTAGAGTGTCCACATATTGTCCACACTTGAACACTTAAGGGCACTTTTTAGCTCTTTTTGATGGTTTTATATACAAAAAAAGGCATCTTAAAAAAGATGCCTTTCTCTATAACTTATTGATTATCTTTTATTTGCTTATTTTGCAGTTGTGCGAATTAAGTAATCAAAAGCGCTTAATGAGGCTTTTGCACCTTCACCTGCGGCGATAATAATTTGTTTATAAGGAACAGTTGTACAGTCACCCGCAGCAAATACCCCTTTAATATTGGTTTCACCACGTGAATCAACCACGATCTCACCAATTTTATTACGCTCAACAGTTCCGTCTAACCATTGTGTGTTTGGCAGTAAACCAATTTGGACGAAAATACCCGCTAAGGCAATATCATGCATTGAATCGTTAGTGCGATCTTTATATTTCAGTCCTGTTAACTTAGTGCCATCTCCATATACTTCTGTTGTTTGGGCATTTAAGATAACATCGACATTACTTAAGCTACGCAGTTTCTTTTGTAAAACAGCATCGGCTCTCATTTCTGAGGCAAATTCTAGTACGGTCACGTGCTCCACTAAACCCGCTAAGTCAATGGCAGCTTCAACACCGGAGTTACCACCACCAATAACAGCCACTCTTTTACCTTTAAATAGAGGACCATCACAATGTGGGCAGTATGTTACACCGCGAGTACGGTACTCGTTTTCACCCGGTACGTTCATATTTCTCCAGCGAGCGCCCGTGGCAATAATTAAGCTACGGGTTTTTAAAATCGCACCAGATGCGGTTTCAATTTGGTGTAGATCACCTTCTGCTGCTCCCGGAATTAAACGGCTGACAGTTTGGCTGTCAATGACATCAACTTGATAATCATCAACGTGAGCTTTTAAAGCCCCAGCTAATTTTGCGCCTTCTGTTTTAGGTACAGAGATATAGTTTTCAATATCAACAGTATCGAGAACTTGTCCACCAAAACGTTCACCGATAAGACCTGTATTTAAGCCTTTACGTGCAGCATATACCGCCGCTGACGCCCCCGCAGGGCCGCTTCCGACGATCAAAACATCAAAGGCATCTTTTTTATTTAATAACTCTGCAGTGCGTTTTTCTGCATTGCTATCTACTTTGCTAACAATTTCAGCTAAAGTCATACGACCTTGGCCAAACTCGTTGCCATTTAAGAATACCGCAGGAACGCCCATGATATTACGTTCCTGAATTTCATTTTGGAACATGCCTCCGTCAATCGCCGTATGGGTGATGTTCGGATTTAAAATCGCCATTAAGTTTAATGCCTGAACAACATCAGGGCAGTTATGACAAGAGAGCGAATAATAGGTTTCGAAATGAAACTCACCGTCTAACTGACGAATTTGTTCAAGTAATTCTGGGGCTTCTTTAGATGGATGACCACCGGTTTGTAATAATGCTAAGACTAAAGAAGTAAACTCATGACCTAATGGCGAGCCTGCAAAACGAACGCCCGTTGTTTTCCCTGGGTTGGTAATAAGAAAAGATGGTTTGCGCACATTAGCACTGTTATCTTCACGGTATGTGACTTTATCAGATAACGGTTCAATTTCTTTTAATAAGGCTTGGATATCAGCAGAATGTTTGCTGTCGTCTAATGTTGCAACTAACTCAACTGGCTGGGTTAATCGTTCTAGGTAAGCTTTCAGTTGAGCTTTTAAATTATTATCTAACATTTTTGCACCCTCAATAAAATCGGGTGCCGAAACACCCGATAAATAACTACGTTAGTAGCTTCTTTAGTGGCTTGATTCTTATTTAGAATTTTTTAGATTTTGCCAACTAAATCCAGTGATGGAGCTAAAGTTGCATCACCTTCTTTCCATTTTGCTGGGCAAACTTCACCTGGGTGGCTAGCAACATATTGAGCTGCTTTTACTTTACGTAACAGGTCAGCTGCATCACGGCCAATACCTTCAGCAGTAATTTCGATTGCTTGGATGATACCTTGTGGGTCAACAACGAAAGTACCACGATCTGCCAGACCTTCCGCTTCACGCATATTTTCAAAGTTACGAGTTAATGCGCCAGTTGGGTCACCGATCATGCCATATTTGATTTTACCGATAGTTTCTGAGCTGCTATGCCATGCTTTATGAGTAAAATGAGTGTCAGTAGAAACAGAGTAAATTTCTACACCCATTTTTTGGAATTCTTCATAATGATCAGCTAAGTCACCTAATTCTGTTGGACAAACAAAGGTAAAGTCAGCTGGATAGAAGAAGAAAATGCTCCATTTGCCTTCGACGTCCTTTTCAGTCACTTCTACGAATTGACCGTCTTTAAATGCCATGTTTTTGAATGGTTTGATTGGGGTATTAATTAAAGACATTGTATTTCCTCCTGTTTGGTATGAATCTAATGTACCTATTCCAATTGAGAATATCTAATACATTCCTACTATCATATCAATAGGTTTTACCTAATGAGTTTAATAAATTGATAGAGATAGATTAACGAAATGTAGCGACTAACGCAAATGACTAAAAAAAATACAAAAAAACACGATTTAATGACAAAACAAGCTAATTATTGCTATTTTTAGCAGTAAAAATATAAAATTAACTCTATAAAAAGTAACAATTATTTTTTCAATTTAGCGCTTTTTATCACATATATACAGATCAAATCTCTTTGGCGGTTTTTAAAATAGTATAAGTGCATTTAAAAGCGGCCTGTTGGATCCGATAAATATCTTGTTTATCGGTGGTAGATTGCACAACTGCATCACCGGCTTGAAAACGTTGTAGCTCTCCCCAAGGCGCTTCCATTGCAAACTCAGCGGTTTGTTTTGGAACAATAAAATAATTCATTTCAATCCCTTTAGGGATAAAAACTTGATAGCCTTGCCTTATCGGTGTGATGCTTTTCGCTTTGTCTGCATCAGCCAGATTATAGCGCTGAGCAAATTTATCTTTTCTGACCAGAATTTCTTCATTACCTGTTGCTGGACAAATATTTTGTACAACCCAATCACCCGCTTTGGCTGGCTCCGAAATAGTTTCAACCCCTTCACCTTTTATGTAAGTGGTGATCACTTCTCCTTCTTTTGCAGGTCTGGCTAAAACGGGTTTGGTTTTGATAGCCACACCAGTGATGGCCATTTTCTCCGCTTGAGCAAAATAAGAAATGCGATCTTTTTGAGGTAAATGAGTGAGTGGTTCAGCCACAGAAAATCTAGGTAGCAAGGCAGAGGCGAGAAATAATATTGCTATGCTATTTTTATAATGTTTGTAAGGCATATAGGTACTGTCTATCTTATCTGTCATCTTATTTATCTTATCTATCATCTTATTCATATAGATGCATGGGTAGCATTTTGGTTTTACCATATATCAATGGTATCTCGAATATTATGACAAATTAAAAAATAACAGTATCAATAAAATCAGCAAGTAATGAACTAAGAATAAAAAAGCGAGGAGTCTCACAACTTATAATAAAAAACTAATAAAAAACCACCGAAATAGTTATAAAGTGCCTCATTAGTAGTGAGAACTATTTGAAAAAACAGTGCGTTGAAAAAAATGATGACATGATAAAAGAAATATGCGAGGCAGCATGCTCAAAACGACAGAAGCTATAGCATATGGATAGCCTCTGTCTAGCATTATCATAGTCTACCTGTTTTTCGTAACGCTCGTCGAAAATAGGATACTGGCATTTTAGGACAAATTTGCTCTTTGACGGCTGGATTATTTTCTAGCTCTTCTTTTTCAATATCATTATTTTTGCTTCTGTTCCGTAATGGTGTTTCTGTTTTATTCATCTTCCCTTACCTCAGAGATCAATGCCTCATTAATGGCTTCTATTTTTTCGACTGCTTCATTAAGTATAAAAGCAATGCGTTGCGCTTTTTCTACAGAAAGTTGTTTCAATACTAACTTATGACGTAATACCGCTTTTAATTTTCCTACCGCAAATTCGATTTCCTCAGAAACTCCCCCTGCGTTTTGTGATAAATCACGTGCATAAGCCAGTTTATTTTGAATATTTTTTTCTGTTTCTTGGTTTTCTGCTAAAAATGCTGAACCTTCTGGCGTAATACTATAATTTTTACGGCCTTTTTCAGCGATATTAGCAACAACTAAATCTTGCTCTTCTAATAGTGTCAGTGTTGGATATATAACCCCTGGACTTGGTACATATAGTCCTGAAGATGCTTCATCTATTCCTCGAATAATTTCATACCCATGGCTAGGTTTTGCCGCGATCATACTCAACAAAAGGACACGTAAATCACCATGGTCAAACATACGTTTTAATTGACGACCTTGGCCTCTTCCTTTTCCTTTACCGGCACCACAACCTCGGCCATGTCGTTTACCATGCTCTTGCTGTTTTTCACCGTGACAACAGCCATGATCGGCATGATCATTATGCTCATGACTTTGCTCACCCTGTTGGCAACATTTGCCATGACCTTCTTGGTGATGGCCTCTTTCACCATGACAACAATGTTCATTATTGCCATTATGGTGTTGTCCTCTGTGTTTACCTTTACCACCACAACGTCCGATGCCATGACCACCATTATCGGTGTGTTGTTGATAAAGCGAATGTAACGCTTGGATCATCATAATATTCCCTCATTTTTTTAGATATATCGAAATCATTGATGACCAATATAATCCGATATATCTAAATGATCAAGTTTTAGATATATCTATTTACTTTTATCTATCATAAGGAATAGTAACAATATGATTTATCTATAGTTACATTCTATAATTCACGCCTAATTATGAATAATTCTCATTCTCGATCTTGATTTTATGTGCTATTCATAACGAAAATAAGGAGCTAGACAAACGAAATAAGCAAAGGAAGGAGTAACTTTAGTGACAGCGTCACTTTTATAAGGGTAAACTAAAAAAGTTAGCAACCTTTTCCTTGCTAACTTTTACTATGTTAAATAATAAATAGAACAAAATAGCTATTTTAATGCAGATAGGACAACTTTTTTAATATAGTCGCACCCTGCTTTAATATGCACTTCACTCCATTTATCAGTGTTTTTTATCGTTAATTGTAGAAGACTTAAGTGGTTAACTTGCTTCCATTCATCTTTACCTAAATGACATTGTTGACAAAACTGAGCAGGTATATCATCGCTATTACGAGCACACAGCACTAATAGGTTGAGATCTGGCTTATATTGGCTCTTTATTTCTAAATTTTTATAAATAGCATTATTTAGCTGATTTTGTATTTTTAAACATTGGTTGCCTTTAAGAGCAATGGCAAAAGTGAGTTTATTAAAATCTGAAACTGGCAAAATATGAATAGCATAAGAGATACCCGATTTTTCAAATTCGTTCTCTTGTTTTAATTGTTGTTCCAGTTTTACTCTAGCTTCCCATTGATTTTGAGCGCATTGTCCATACCCAAAATTATTAAAAGCATATAGCTGATGGATCCCCCACATTGATGCAACTGCAGGTGCTGATTGGATCCCATCGATTTCATCGGGAATATTCCCCTCTTCTGGGCACAGTTTTGGCGGGTTAGCGAGAAAACGGCTTAATCGAGCATCTTTTATACAAACAATCCCCGTAGGATAAGGAGAAAATCCCGCTTGAAATGGCTCAAAAGAAACAGAATCAGCTCTTGATAGCTGAGTAAAACTATCATAAATATCTGAGGTTAACTCAAGTAAAGGTGCTTCTTGCTTAAGTTTATCGCACAATATGTTATAAGGGATGATGCTATTATTTTCGTCAAGAAACAGGCTTTTCATATAGCCTAATTGGGATGCATCAATGTGAATATAGAATGAGTTGTTATGTTGTTTTTCACACTCTTCACGTAATTCGAAAAGAGGCTTAAGTTTGTCAATGCTACCGTATGTCGATGAGCCTAACACGCCAATAATACCGAGTATCGGCTCTCCCTGCTCGATTAGACGAAGCACAATATGACGCGTTTTAGCTATATCTGTTTTAAACTCTTCATCTATTGGTAAGGCAATGAGATTATCATAACCTAACCCCAAGATATCCATCGCCTTCTTCCAAAATTCGAAGCGGTATATCGGTACTAGTAATTTACCTAAATGCATCGTTCTTGTCATGCCGGTGCCACGACAAGTTAAATGGCTGACATCATCAAAAATATCTCGTTCATATAGCTGTTCACTGATGGATAAAATATCAGTGATAGACATATTAAATAACTCAAATGCTTTTTTATCTGCAACCAGATCCCTTGATTTTGGATGACGTGCAATCGCCATCGGCAGTGTTTTTAAATTTCTCAAAGCCCACAAAATTTCATAACAAGCAAAAACATGGCTGGTGGTAATATGTCCAAATGCTTTATCTGGTTCAAAACCGATTAGTTTACACAAATCATGAGTTATTTTTTGCTCTTGCTGTTTTTGTATGGGTGAATATTTGTTAAAAACATTATCAGCATTATAGGCCAGTGCAGAAAGGTAGCCTAATTTCGCCAATCGCATGACGGGAGAGTTGTAATGTGAGAAATAAGGCTCAATCTCAGGTTTATTATTCATTAGCTGCTGGTTTAAATTATTTAAAATATCACCATAAGATCCCTTCACAGCTTTATTTTCAATAGTATTGCTTTTTATTTTGTTCTCTAATCTCTCATTAGTATTTATCTGTGAGTTATTTGGACTAGAATAAAAGGACTCACTATCCATCAACATCTTTACCATCTCTCGATGATAACATGTTAGGGTATCCACGGTTCGGGTATCAAACACACGCTCTGCAGCACTCAGACAGGTTTCTTTGTGATTTGCCATCATCGCACCTATATATAAATTTTTGTTATCAATTTTAATCAGAATTGAGTTTATTTTACGTAAATAATTAGTCTCTTTTTAAATGATATACTACATGATGAGTAAGAATCTTCTTTATTTTATTGATATCAGATAAGATTTTCCAAGTTCGTTCTAAAGTTTTTACTTTTTCATGATAAATGATTTAGTTTTATTAATTAGTTTATAAATTTCATTATCAATTTTGATTTATGCTATTTTTCAAAACTTATTATAATATTTTTACCATAGTCGATACTTAAATCTGTTTTATTTTAAATAAGTGATTTTTTATCTTAGATAAGATGGATTATTAAGTGAGGTTTATTTTTATAATGACGCAAAAAGCACAGGATCATATTAAAGCTTCTTAAATTTTTTATAGAGAATAAAAAAACACATAATATCTTTATTATGTGTTTTTTCAGAATAATCGTGATTGAGAATGAGAATGCTTTTATAACTTATAATAAATAAAATAAATTTATTTTCGCTCTACACCAGTGATTTATTCATATCAATCTCAAGCACTACTTTACCAATTAAGTCACCAGACTCCATTAATTGATGTGCTTTGGCAACTTCTTGTAAAGAAAAGACCGCATTAATAATAGGCTTAATTTGACCTTTGATAATCAACGGCCATACTTGTTGTTTTAATTCTTGTGCTATATGCGTTTTTTCTTCTGGCGTTCTAGAACGCATGGTAGAACCTGTATGAATTAATCGCTTAAGCATCAGTGGCATCATATTTAAGTTTTTAGGGGCCCCTTTCATCATGCCAACTTGGATCACTCTGCCAAATTTCGCCGCAACTTGATAATTTTTTTCCACATAATCGCCGCCGATAATATCAAGTATGACATCAACGCCTTTACCTTGAGTTAATACAGGAATTTCTGTAGCAAAATCTTTCTCACGGTAATTAATAACATGATTAGCCCCTAATTTTTGGGCAACTTCGGCTTTTTCTTTTGAACCTACCGTTGTGTAAATTTCACAACCAAGATTGTGTGCTAACATAATCGCCATAGAGCCAATCCCAGAAGTGCCCCCATGGATCAAAACCGATTCCCCGGCTTTTAACTGACCGAGTTGAAATAGATTTGCCCAAACAGTAAATAAATTTTCAGGTAATGCTGCCGCTTCAATATCGGTTAATCCTTGCGACGGTAAAGCGATATCTTCATGGACTAAACAATATTCAGCATAACCGCCACCAGCAACTAAAGCACAAACACGATCACCTATTGCCCATTTTGTACAATGTTCACCTAATTTCACCACTTCGCCAGCAATCTCTAATCCTAATATAGGAGATGCATCGGCTGGCGGTGGATAACTACCTTGACGTTGAAAAATATCAGGGCGATTAACACCCGCTGCATTAACTTTTACCAACATATAATGAGGGGGCAATGACGGTAATGGGCTATTTTCTAATTGCAGTTTATCAACGCCACCGGGTTCAGTAATAACCACTTGCGTCATAAAAGCAGGTAAGTCATTATTTTTTATCATGATGTCACCTTACTTAGAAATGAATGAGATCTTTATCAACAATCACTATCGCATAAAAATAGTCATTTTATTTAAGTAATGATGTTATTGAGATAAATTTATTTTTGCATAGAACAAATTATAAACACTGTTATAGCCATCCCTGTTTTTGATGCTGAGTACAAATCGGACATAAGGTGGCATTAGGCTCCCAAGCAAAAAAAGCAAGGCGGCATTTATCACATTGTGCATCATAATAATGGTAATGTGTCGGTGTGCTATTTTTAGCAATTTGTTCTACGACTTTTATTGATTTTGGAAAACAGACAACTTGGCAGTTCATACAACCGGTACAACGTTTTTCATCAATGATAAAGCGATTATCTTCGATTGTGATTGCACCTTCATCACACACCTTGGCACATGCAGAACAAAGAATACAACTTTCTTTATCTAATTGAATATGGAACCAGCTATCTTGCGGATAAAGCTGTTTCCTTGCATTTAATCCTGTTTTTACGTGACCTTTATTAAGTGGCTTTTCATCTAATTTTTGTCGAAATAGCATAAAGCGACGACCACTATCGACCGGTTCAGGCTCCACTAAAACTAATTGCCAAATAGGCTCTTGTAAGGTTTTTAATTGCAAATTAAGTTGTGCGAGTATCGGCAGCCACTTATCAACCAAGGGTTCCGCTATTTTCATACCGCGTATTTGATATTGTCGATGCCAAACCAAAAGCTCTTCAATACTGGCCAGTGGTTCATCATGATTAATGACTAATAGATTATCTTGAAAGCTACGTTCATGGGGGGAGATATTTTCTATAGCATCAACAGGACAAGTAAATAGACAATTACCGCATTGGAAACAACGCTCATTATCTATTTCAACGTTCAAAAGACTAAAAGTGATAGCGTCCACAGGACAGACTTTTGAACAGCTATCACAAAGGCTTTGTTTGAGGCGTTTCCTAACACATTTATCATTAATGATAGGTTCAGGAGGAAGATCTACCCTAATAAAACGCCTCATACTTCATGACTCCATTACTATTACTTAACAATAAAAAATGCAAATCGGTTAAGTATTTCAGCAATTAACAGGACAATACCGCTACCCCAAATTAGAGATAACCCAGAAGTAAATACAGCTATACGATATTTATACAGGCTATATCCCATCATTAATATACTGATAATAGACAATATCCATGCAGATATTCTTAATCCGAAAGTCTCATTATACGCAATTATAGGGGTATGAGGAAAAGTAATTGCATCATTGGTTAATTGTATTTCTGACATCCATGATAAATAAAGTGGTTGCTCTGCCATACGGATAGTCACAGCAAGAAAAATACCAACTAAAGCACTTAATACTATTTTTTTAGCAAGTTCGCCATCAGCAAAGGCTTTAACCCTTATTGAAGTGATTAATAACGTGATCACCGCTCCCGCAGAAAAAACAGAACCTATAAACATAAAATAGGTATTAACATGCATCCAAGTTATCATCGATGTGCTGTAATAAAGCGAAGCCATACAGAAAATATCCACTAACCCCAGTAAACCGATAATGGCTAAGAGGGTTTTATTCATATGACCTTTTATTAGTACTAGCAAGGTATATAAACATAGTGCGCCCAGGTAAAGAGCAGCAAAGATAATCTCACGGCTTAACCATGATGATGATATATGGCGCAAGGCATGAAACGCATTCCACGGATATCCCATATGCAGTGTTGAGGCTAATAATCCTAAGCATCCCAATATAGCACTTGTCAGTAATACGGGGCGCAAAGTGCGTGTTGCTCGTTGATTACCTATTTCTTTCTCTAACCAACAAAAATAGAGGGCAGTAAAAATAGTAACACCAACAGAACTTTGTACTAACAAAGTAAAGGTAACTAATGGCCATTCACTCATGCTTGGTTCCCTCCTTTTTTAATTGCACCAGTATGTGGTTTGATGACCAAATTAGGGTGAGTGATTGTAAAATCAGGTAACCCTTGAACTTGGCTTAAATGGCCATATTTAGCGCGTAGATCTTTAATTTTTCCAAACTTAATCGCATTTAATGGACATGTATCAACACAAATAGGATTTTTACCTTCTGCTAATAAATCTACGCAGAAATCACATTTCGACATTTGTCCCGTTTCAGTATTCATTTGTGGTGCACCATAAGGACATGACCATGAGCAATAACCACACCCAACACATTTGCTGGTATCAACACGGACAATGCCATCTCCGGGGCGTTTATGCATTGCTGTTGTTGGGCAGTTTTTTACACATATAGGATCGTCACAGTGATTACATGAAATCGTTAATGTGTATGCAAAGACATTATTTTCAAATGCACCTTGCCCATTAGGTGCAAATCCCCCGCCCTGTATTTCATAAATACGGCGAAAACGGCGCCCAACCTCTAAATTATTTTTATCTTTACATGCAACTTGGCATGCTTTACAACCTGAGCAACGAGAAGAATCAATAAAAAAACCAAGCTGTTCATCGCTAACAGGCGCATATTGTTTGAATTCACTCATGCTTTGGTTACCTCAACTAAAACGGTTAAATGTGAATTACCATGGGCTAATGGTGTCATACGTGTTGATGTCAAAACGTTAGGGCACCCACCATGATCAACGCCGTCTTTATCAGGAGACCACCAAGCCCCCGCCTGTAAACCAACCACACCAGGAATAATTCGCTCGGTAACTAACGCAGGTATTTGTGTGATCCCTCTGTCGTTATAGATACGCACCATATCGCCATTTTTGATGCCTCTATTTTGTGCATCAATAGGGTTTATCCACATTTCTTGGCGTTGTACCTCTTGTAGCCAAGGGTTAGCATATTGCGTTGAATTAGCTCTATTTTTTCCTTTCCAAGTTAACATTTGTAGTGGATATTTCTCGGTCAATTTATCTTCTGGACCTTCAATTGCAGGAACATAATGAGATAATGCAGGAATATCGACATTATTCATGTCATAGAGACGTTTAGAGAAAATTTCAATTTTTCCTGATGGAGTTGGGAAAGGATGATTTTCTGGATCACGAATATTTTCTTCAAATGCAACAAAAGGTGCATCTTTGAAAAGATAGCGGCGAGTCTTGAGTAATTCATCAAAAGTTGGGAAATCAGGTCTATCTTTAAAGCGTTCTTTGTTAGTATTAACGAGATAAGCTATCCACTCTTTTTCTGTTCGTCCTTCGGTAAAAGCCTCTTTGACTCCCATTTTCTCAGCAACATCGCTGATCCATTCATAATCAGAACGTCTTTCAAAAGCAGGTTCAACGACTTTTTCTGACAGTAAGAAATAGTTGCCCGTTCCCCATGTATTACCGATATTCCAACGCTCTAAAAAGCTCGTTTCTGGTAAAACTAAGTCTGCGTATTTGGCTGACGGAGACATATATAGATCACTAACAACGATAAACTCTACTTTAGATTCATCTTCAAGTAACTTAGCTGCCGCATTAACATCAGGGTTTTGATTGACAAGATAGTTACCCGCTAAAGAAAAGATCATTTTGATATTACTATCAAGTTTGTCGACGCCAATAAGGCCGTCTTCTGGCGTCACTTTGCTCGCATCCTCAACAGCTTGCATCCAATTCATAATGGATATTTGTGCAGTTACCGGATTTTTGCCAATATTAGGACCACGAATAGATTGACGGTTACCAATTCCGCCATATCCAGCCGCCCAAGCCCCTTTTTTACCCACATTCCCAGTAATTGCTGCTAATAACGTTGAACCACGGGCGGTACGTTCACCACAAATATGACGTTGTGGCCCCCAACCTTGAATTAAGGCCGCGGGTTTTGTCATCGCATATTCACGTGCTAATTGACGGATAGTATTGGCTGGGACTCGTGTGATTTTTGTCGCCCATTCAGGGGTTTTCGCTATACCGTCTTTTTTCCCTAACAAATAAGCCATTAATGATTCGTTAGCTGGCACCCCTTCTGGCATATGATCTTCATCAAAACCTACCACATATTTATCGATAAACGCTTTATCATGTAAATTTTCGGTCACAATGACATACATCATTGCATCCATCAGTGCATTATCTGTGGTAGGAAGTAATGGGATCCATTGATCAGCTAAAGATTGAGCTGTATCTGAATAACGAGGATCGACAACAATAAATTTGGTCCCATTATTTTTCATTTTTTGAAAATAGTGATTGGTGTGACCAAAAATGGTTTCGTTGGGATTATGTCCCCACAAAATAACTAAAGGCGTATCCGCTAAAGTATCAAGAGAACTTCCTGTTTTAGATACGCCATAAGTATAAGGTGTTACTTTAGCGGTATTCCCTAAGCTCACTGAATGATAATAAGGAAGATATCCTCCTGTGAGATTAAAGAGTTTTTTCATCATAGTATCACCAGAGAAGATCCCCCCAGTGACAGCGGTATTTACCGTAAGAAAACGGCTTGCTGCACCATGCTGTTGAGTTAATCGTGTTACATTATCAGCAATTAAAGAGGTTGCTTCATCCCAAGAGATACGCTCAAATTTGCCTTCACCGCGCTTACCCACACGTTTCATGGGATATTTAAGTCTATCCGCATGATAAGTGAATTTACGATAACCTCTACCTCTTACGCAGGCTCTCATTATCGGCATTTGTTCATCTAAATCAGCATCTGGTCTTGTGGTAATACGGGTAACAATCCCCTCTTTAACATGAGCTCGGATATCACATTTACCACCACAGTCAAAGGTGCTACATGTTGCGACGACAGTAGCAGGTTTCTCATCAATGTTGGCAATAGGTAGGCTTTTATCAAGATTGGCCTGTGCATTTTGTGCGAAAAAAGGCATACTCACTAATGCTGCACTGGCTTGTACAAAATGACGACGCGTTAATGGCATCCCCTCTTGATTAGCAAGCCTTTTTTCTTGTTTTTTTATAGACATATCATTCTCACATAACTATTTTTATTAATGAAAATGATAAAAGATAGTGGATAACCCTTATTGATACATATCAATACCACTTAATAGGTAAGCGAATGTTTCAAAACTCCATTCGTCTTTGTATGGGATCTGCCATTTTATAAGGAAAAGCTAATTCAAGTTAGCATTAAGTTGTATCAAAAATACATTTAGCTAACTTTACTTAGGAAGTGTTAACAGATGATTAATTTCTGTTGGCAAAACGAAAAGTTAAGAAAATAAAGTGAATAAGATGTTAATCCTTGAATAAAATTTCTTGAGTTCCCTCCTAATTTTTAGTTTTACCAAAGATAATTTAGCAAATACCCTATGACTTCCTTAAAAAATCGAATAATATACCAATCGTGTATAGGGTTAGCGCAAATTATTCTAAATAAGTCACCAAACAAAACACGGGCTTAATCAATCTATATCGTTTTTTACATTCAGAATTATTTCTATGCGTACCATTATTCCCCTTACCAATTACAGCAATGTGTGTTAAAATTGACACATATCAATATTTTTATTTGTAATGAGCAAGCTTATGATCCCAGAAAAACGCGTCGTTCGCCGAATCCAATCTGGCGGTTGTGCAATCCATTGTCAAGATTGCAGTATTAGCCAGCTCTGCATCCCGTTTACTTTAAACGAGCATGAGCTTGATCAACTGGATAATATTATCGAGCGTAAAAAACCTATCCAGAAAGGTCAAACCTTGTTTAAAGCCGGTGATGAGCTGAAGTCACTTTATGCCATTCGTTCAGGAACTATTAAAAGTTATACGATCACTGAAGAAGGCGACGAACAGATCACAGGTTTTCATCTTGCAGGTGACTTGGTTGGATTTGATGCCATTATCAACACCGAACACCCAAGCTTTGCACAAGCTCTTGAAACATCAATGGTTTGTGAAATACCATTTGAAACACTAGATGATTTATCAGGCAAAATGCCTAATTTACGTCAACAGATGATGCGTCTAATGAGTGGCGAAATCAAAGGTGACCAAGAGATGATCTTACTGCTATCAAAGAAAAATGCAGAAGAACGTTTAGCCGCCTTTATTTATAACCTCTCTCGCCGCTTTGCGCAGCGCGGTTTTTCACCTCGTGAGTTCCGTTTAACCATGACTCGTGGTGATATTGGTAATTACTTAGGCCTGACAGTAGAAACTATTAGCCGACTATTAGGTCGTTTCCAGAAAAGTGGTATGTTAAGTGTAAAAGGTAAATACATCACTATTGAAGATAGTGAAATGTTAAGTGAACTCGCAGGCAAACTGCCTTCCTCAACAGAAGCTTAATCTTTTACATTACATCACCTATTTTTATAACGGGGCACACAAATTTGTGTCCCGTTTTCTATTTTGTGCTATTGCATTTTAGCTTCTTGGGTTATCTTTAAAAATGTAGATGGATAAATCCAGCCCTAAAGAGGATATAGCAATGGAAAAATATCAAAACCTTCTCGTTGTCATTGATCCTAACCAAGATGACCAACCAGCACTACGTCGTGCTGTTTATATCGTTCAGCGTAATGGTGGGCGGATAAAAGCTTTTCTACCTGTTTATGATCTCTCATATGACATGACCACCCTTTTATCTCCCGATGAACGTAATGCGATGCGCAAAGGCGTGATTAATCAAAAAACCGCTTGGATAAAACAGCAAGCTCGCTATTATCTTGAAGCCGGCATTCAAATCGACATAAAAGTGATTTGGCATAACCGACCGTATGAAGCCATTATTGAAGAAGTGATCACCGATAAGCATGACTTACTGATTAAAATGGCTCATCAACATGATAAGTTAGGCTCCTTAATTTTTACTCCTCTAGATTGGCAATTGTTAAGAAAATGCCCTGCTCCTGTATGGATGGTAAAAGATAAAGAGTGGCCAGAATACGGCACTATTGTTGTCGCCGCTAATCTGTCCAATGAAGAGTCATATCATGATGCATTAAATTTAAAGTTAATTGAATTAACTAACGATTTATCTCACCGTATACAAAAAGATCCAGACGTTCATTTACTCAGTGCCTACCCTGTTGCACCCATTAATATTGCAATTGAGTTACCTGACTTTGATCCTAACCTTTATAACAATGCTTTGCGTGGACAACACCTTATAGCGATGAAAGAGCTTCGCCAGAAATTCTCTATTCCTGAGGAAAAAACACATGTCAAAGAAGGATTGCCTGAGCAAGTTATCCCTCAAGTATGCGAAGAGCTAAACGCGGGTATTGTCGTATTAGGTATTTTAGGGAGAACTGGACTTTCTGCCGCTTTCTTAGGAAATACAGCAGAACAGCTGATCGACCATATAAAATGTGATTTACTCGCTATCAAACCTGATGGCTTTACCTGTCCTATCACTGTCGATTCAGACAACGAATAACGCTTTTAATACTGTATAACAAAACGCCCGCTATCACTTAAATAGTCGGGCGTTTTTTATTAAAGATTATTAGCTAAACAGATCACAAGGCTTTTAAAATCGCATCGACACTGGCTTTAGCATCACCAAATAACATTTGGGTATTTTCTTTAAAGAATAATGGATTTTGTACCCCCGCATAGCCAGTATTCATAGAGCGTTTAAACACGATCACGTTTTGAGCTTTCCATACCTCTAATACCGGCATACCTGCTATTGGACTATTAGGATCGTCTTGTGCGGCTGGGTTAACAGTATCATTTGCACCAATAACTAAAACGGTATCTGTATCAGCAAAATCATCATTGATTTCATCCATTTCTAAGACAATATCGTAAGGTACTTTCGCTTCTGCTAACAATACATTCATATGCCCCGGTAGACGACCCGCAACTGGATGAATACCAAAGCGTACTTTTATACCACGCTGACGAAGCTTTTCTGTTATATCATGTACTGGGTATTGTGCTTGTGCCACTGCTAAGCCATAACCCGGCGTAATAATCACTGAAGTTGAGTTTTTCAATAGTTCAGCAACTTCTTCTGCGGTTGTTTCACGATATTCCCCCATCTCTCCTTCGTCACTGGAGCTGCTACCATCTGTACCAAAACCACCGGCAATCACGCTAATAAATGAGCGGTTCATTGCTTTACACATGATATAAGAAAGAATAGCGCCCGATGAACCCACTAATGCCCCTGTCACAATTAACAAATCGTTGCTTAACATAAAACCAGCAGCGGCGGCAGCCCAACCCGAATAAGAGTTCAACATTGACACAACAACAGGCATATCCGCACCACCAATGGAGGCAACTAAATGCCAACCAAATGCTAATGCAATGACTGTCATCACAATCATTAAAAAGACTTGTAAACCAACACTGTCAGTTTTGACAAACCAGATCATTAATAAAAATGAAATAACTAAAGCCGCTAAATTAAGTTTATGGCGATTAGGCAACATCATAGGTTTGGATGACATTTTGCCACTTAGTTTGCCATAAGCGACAATAGAGCCGGTAAAAGTAACCGCACCGATAAAGATACCTAAAAAGACTTCTGTGAGATGAATGTTGGCCATTACAGGATCAATGGCAGGATTGTGATCTAGATAACTATTAAAACCAACCAGAACCGCGGCTAAACCTACAAAACTATGCAAAATAGCCACTAACTCTGGCATTTGCGTCATTTCAACTTTTTTGGCTAAACGGATACCAATAACGGCACCAATAACCATAGCAACAATGATCCAACCTACATTATCAGCATAAGGCCCAAAGATAGTCGCAAATAACGCGATAGCCATCCCTGCAATACCAAAGTAATTCCCCTGTTTTGAGGTTTCATGTTTGGATAACCCTGCAAGGCTAAAAATAAATAATATTGCGGCGACAATATATGCCGCTGTAACAACACCGCTGGACATAATTGTCTCCCTTATCCTTTACGGAACATTTTCAACATACGTTGAGTGACGGTAAATCCACCAAAAATATTAATACTGGCAATTAAAATAGCGATAAATGAGAAAAAGCTTACCCAACCACCACTACCGATTTGTAGTAATGCACCAACGACAATGATACCTGAAATGGCATTTGTCACTGACATTAATGGGGTGTGCAATGAATGGCTGACATTCCAAACAACGTAATAACCAACAACACAAGAAAGTGCGAAGACAGTAAAGTGTGATAAGAACTCTTTTGGCGCAACATTAGCCAACCATGCGAACAGTAAAAAGGCAATAGCCAATAAACCATATTTTTTCCACGGGGAAATAGGTTTTGCAACGGGTTTTTCTTGGGGTTTTGCAGCAGGAGCTGCTTTAGGTTGCGCTGAAACTTGAATAGGAGGCGCCGGCCATGTCACTTCCCCCGCTTTAATAACGGTAACACCACGAATAACCACATCGTCAAAATCAATATTGATATTACCATCTTTTTCTTTACATAGTAATTTCAATAGGTTAACTAAGTTAGTACCATAAAGTTGAGATGATTGAGCCGGTAACCGGGCGGCTAAATCAGTATAACCAATAATTTTTACACCATGTTCAGTGGTAAAAATCTCACCAGGAACGGTATATTCACAGTTACCACCATTTTGGGCTGCCAAATCGACCACCACGCTACCTGGTTTCATTGAATCAACCATCTCTTTAGTGATTAAACGTGGTGCAGGTTTTCCTGGAATTAGTGCTGTTGTAATAATGATATCAACATCTTTGGCTTGCTCTGCAAATAATGCCATTTCTGCATCAATAAATGCTTTTGACATCACTTTAGCATAACCATCACCACTCCCCGCTTCTTCTTTAAAATCAAGCTCTAGGAACTCAGCGCCCATACTTTGCACTTGCTCTTTGACTTCAGGTCGAGTGTCAAATGCACGAACAACAGCGCCTAAACTACCTGCGGCACCAATTGCGGCAAGTCCAGCGACACCCGCACCAATTACCATCACTTTGGCTGGTGGTACTTTACCTGCAGCAGTAATTTGCCCAGTAAAGAAACGGCCAAATTCATGAGCGGCTTCAACAACGGCACGATAGCCGGCAATATTCGCCATTGAACTTAATGCATCTAAAGATTGTGCACGGGAGATACGCGGTACACTATCCATAGCCATTACATTAATCTCTTTTTCAGCTAATTTTTCTAGCAATGGTGCATTTTGTGCGGGCCAGATAAAACTAATTAAAGTCGAGCCTTTTTTGAGTAAAGCAATTTCATCTTCTAGGGGGGCATTAACTTTTAAGATAATGTCGGATTGCCAAATATTTTGACAATCTAAGATCTCAGCCCCTGCTTGTTGATAAGCGTCATTATCGAAACTAGAAGCAATGCCAGCTTCATTTTCTATCGCGACTGTAAATCCTAATTTCAAGAGTTGTGTGACTGTAGCAGGTGTTGCTGCAACTCTTGTTTCGTTAGAAAGTCGCTCTTTGGGTATACCAATTCGCATAATTTTCCCTTCTTATCCATCCGAAAACTGTTAAAATTTCATGGCTAATTTCATTAATATGCAAAAAAATTGTTAAGCATTATCATTCACATGCCATTTATTGGGGTACTAATAACCTACTGAAAATAAAACCAATAATCTAGATCTGTGTAAAGCTAAAATTGAACTTAATGCGATCATTTTAGTCGAAAAGGCATATTAATGAATTATTCACTATATTTAAGTAAATATCTGGTAACATATACTGGTCATTTGACCCAGTGGCTATTCACTAAATAAAATAATGCGACAAACGCTATTATTACATGTAATAATTGCACTCTATGTGATAGATCACTATGTTCAGCACATGACCAATATTAATTGCGCAAGGCGGAAGGATTTTGTATGAAGCTGAAAACCTCAGTCATCGCAGCAGCGGTGTTATCTTTAACTAATATTACTGTTGCGCAGGCTGCACAGGAACTGTCTCCAGAACAAGCGGCAGAGCTAAAACCATTTGAAAGAATTACAGTCATCGGTCGTTTTAATGCGATTTATGAAGCAGCTGACGCAGTATCTCGTCGTGCTGATAAAATCGGTGCTGATAGTTTTTACATTCAAGGTCTAGATGATATCAGTGATAGTGGCAACATGAGTGTGACTGCCGATCTGTATCGAAAAGATGCACCAAAAGCAACTGAAGAAGAATACCGCGTATTTCATGGTGTAAAAGAATTACCAAAACCTGAAGCTATTTTGCTACAGCCTTTTGATACCGTTACTATTCATGGTTACTATCCAACAACACCTGATATTAATAACGAAATCGGGAAAGAAGCAGCAAAAAAAGGTGCAGCATCATTCTTTATTGTCCGTAATATCTCGGTAAATGATGGTGGTAACCAAGAAGTTACTGCTTATATCTATAAAAAAGATGCCCCTAAAAGAGCCATACAGTCTTCAGAAGCCGTGGTTCCTTATGACTCTGATGCGGGTCGAGCGCTTATTGCCGAAGGTGGAAGTGCAGCCAATAAAGTTGAAAAACCAGGACTTGCGTCAAATAGTGACTTTGATAGAAATGTAGGTGTATTTGCTGAAACACAATCATCAGGTAAAAGCGGACGTTACACTGTCACCTTACCTGATGGCACTGAAATTCAAGAGGTTAATAAAGCAGCGGCTGCATTAATGGAACCTTTTGATACCATTACTTTCAGTGGTTATTTTGTGAACTCACCGGAAGTTTCTTATCAAGTTGCTAAACGTGCCGCAGAGAAAGGTGCAAAATACTACCATATTACTCGTGAATGGCAGAGTAATGGTGGTACGGTAACAATCACCGCTGATTTATTTAAATAATCTGTTGTTACTTTCTCTTTTAAAAACCTTGCTCTATGCAAGGTTTTTTTATACTTGTCCAAATAACCTCACTCAATTTCTTATCCTTATGCATAAAATTTATGATTTTATGCATAGACAACCAAGTCAACTCTCCGTAAAATCTCGCTGTTTTTTAGTGGTTTTATCTTTGTCTTAAATTAACAGATTCATATTTATGCTAATTATTAAACCAAAAACAAGAAAATACGCTATTTATTCACAATTTTAATCATGCAGGAACTTATCTTTGAATAAAAAACTTGGTTTAATGTCACTAACAGCGTTAGTGCTAAGCTCAATGGTTGGTGCAGGTGTATTCAGTTTGCCTCAGAATATGGCTGAGGTTGCAAGCCCTGCGGCACTGATTATCGGTTGGATAATAACAGGGGTTGGCATCCTTTTTCTCGCCCTATCATTGTTATTGCTTTCTCGCTTAAGACCTGATCTTGATGGCGGTATTTTTACCTATGCGAAAGAAGGATTTGGTGAATTTATTGGCTTTTGTTCTGCTTGGGGCTATTGGGTCTGTGCGGTAGTTGCCAATGTCTCTTATTTAGTCATCGTTTTCGCTGCTGTGAGTTTTTTCACCGATAGCCCTAATAATATTATTTTTGGTGATGGTAATACATGGCAGGCATTGCTGGGTGAATCAATCTTACTTTGGGTTGTGCACTTTTTAGTTCTACGAGGTGTACAAACAGCCGCTAGTATCAATTTAATGGCCACGATGGCAAAATTAATACCATTGGGGTTATTTATTATTGTTGCCCTACTTGCCTTTAATATGGATATTTTTACCCTTGATTTCGAAGGGATAAAAATGGGCGTGCCCGTTTGGGAACAAGTAAAAAATACCATGTTAATTACTTTATGGGTATTTATTGGTATTGAAGGGGCCGTTGTCGTATCTGCAAGAGCAAAAAATAGAAGAGATGTTGGTTTAGCGACAATATTTGCGGTTGTGATCGCGCTGATTATTTATATTCTCGTTACCCTATTATCTCAAGGATTAGTTAGCCAACCAGAGCTTGCTATGATGAAAAACCCATCTATGGCACCTTTACTGGTTCAACTAATTGGAAATATAGGTGAGATAGTTATTGCCGCCGGCCTTATTCTATCGGTATGTGGCGCTTATTTAAGCTGGACAATTATGGCTGCTGAAGTCCCTTATATTGCAGCATTACACCACTCTTTTCCCAAACAACTGAGTAAACAAAATCACAATGATGCGCCTTCCTCTTCCTTGTGGTTTACTAATTTAGCTGTTCAATTATCACTAGTATTAATTTGGCTTACTGGTAGTAATTACAATACCCTACTGACCATCGCGTCAGAAATGATCCTCGTTCCTTATTTCCTGGTTGGTGCTTTCTTATTTAAAGTTGCCATAGAACGCAGTAGCCGAGGATTATTACTGATAGCAATACCTGCAAGCCTCTATGGTTTATGGTTACTTTATGCATCAGGTGTAATTAATTTATTACTTTCCGTCGTTCTCTATGCACCCGGTGTATTAATATTTTTATATTCACGAAAACAATATAAAGATAAACAGTCATTAAATACTAGTGAAAAAATACTACTGATGATGGTATTAATTGGCGCAATTCCTGCTTGTGGCTATTTAGTATTTAATTAAGATCTATATTCCCCCTTGAGAAAGAAGCAAGGGGGCATCTCTTTCCCTTCACTCCCCTTTTTTTCTACCCAAGCTTCTCTTGTTCATTTCCTTAAGCTTTGTCATTAGAAATTGAATAACGCCATGTTTTGATTACTTAGCAAGTAAATATTATTGATGATGGTTAGGTGCATTATATTATAGAAATAAATTGTATGTTGTAACTAATTATTTTATTAATTGACCACAATTTACCCATATAATTTTTATATAAAATTCATTTTTTATATGATGTTTTTTAAAAATCTAGTGAATAACACAATAAAATATATTATTTTTAGTTAATACCTCCATGTAGAGTATAATACACAGACAGATAAACTAATTTTCTAACAAAAAGCAGATAAATACACTTTATTTACTTTTTGTTAGAAAACTATATTATCCACTCCGTCGCAACAAATAGGATAAACCTATTGCATTATCAAATTATTTATTAAAGGAAAAACGATGAAAATAAAAAATCATATCAGATTACTATCTGCATTATTAGTTATCTCTTCTAGCATGAATGTATTAGCAGATAATAGCAAAACAACAGAAAAGAAAAATAGCAATATTATTAATTTTAGTGGAACAGTAACATCAACATCCTGCAATATAGAAAGCCCTAATTCTCTTATCACTTTGCCCGCAATTAATAAATCGGAAATAGTCTCAGATAAAGATTGGGCCAAAGCCAAAAGCAGTACAGGTAGTAATTTTGAAATTAAACTATTAGATTGTGGCAATAATAATGCAGCATTAACATTTAACGGTACTGATTTAGCGAGTGAAAATAAAATTCTGAAGAATAAAAATACCACAAATAATGGTGCTAAAGGAGTAGGAATTTTCATTCGTAGTGATGAAGGTAATAAAAATATCATTCATTTAAATGGTAACCAAGCAATAACTAAGAGAATTGAAAATAAAACAGTAACTTATAAATTCCATGCCAATTACGCAAGTTATCTTCCAAATCCAACATCAGGAACTGTCAATACATCAATAAGTTTTACCGTTAAATATTCTTAATTAAAAAAACACAGGATTATTTTATTATGAAGTATAATGTTTATATTTTATTTATCATAATTCTGTGTTCTACTTTTTTTACACAAGCAAATGTAATATATAGTGGAACACGGTTTATCTATAATGAAGACGATAATGATATTATTATTAATATAAAAAATAAAAACTCCGCTACTGATTATTTAATACAAAGCTGGATCACAAAGGATGAAAATGATAAAAATACACCTTTTATGATTACCCCACCGTTATTTAAATTAAATAAAGAACAATCTGCAATTTTGCGAATTGCCAAAATCACATCAATAGCTCAAACAGATCGTGAAAGTCTTTTTTATATAAATAGCAAAGCGATCCCTATCGCTGAATCAAAAAATAATAGTATTCATATATCAATTAAATCAGTGTTTAAATTATTTTACCGACCACATGGCTTAACAGAAACAGTTGAAGAAGCGACAAAAAAAATTATTTTTTCTATAAATAATAAAAAAGAAATGATAATAAAAAACAACTCTGAATACTACTTCACTATTATAAATATTTTTTCTAATGGGGAAAAAAAAGAGATCTCAGTCATGCTATCCCCTTTTAGTGAAATTAATATAGGAAAAAATCATTTTGGTACAGCTAAAGTAGGCTGGAGCTATATAAATGATTTTGGTAATGAAGTTAATATCAACATAAAAAATAGCGAATAGTATTAATTATGATAAAGTTATCTCCTATTTCTTTACTCTTATTATTTACGCCCTATGTATATGCAAATGCACTTTACTTACAAGCAATTGAAAACCACAATGGAAATATTGATTTTTCACTCTTGCTTAATGAAAATTTTCTCGAAGGAACCTATAACATAACAATTTATATAAATAACAATAAAAAACAAAATTCTGAGATATCATTTAAAAACAAAAACAATAACTTAACTCCAATAATAACTCTATTTGATTTAAAACAATGGGGAATAAACACCAATTATTACGAGCCTTTAAAAAATAAGTTAGACAACGATATCGTTGACTATGATTTATTAAAAAAATTATTTAATATAAAATTAGAAATTAACAAACAGTCGATTTACTTTAAAGTACCATTAATTGCGATAGAAAAAAACACTTCATATTCCAAAGAGAAATTGGATGATGGTGATAATGCTGCTTTCATTAAATACAACTATCAAGGCCATTATTATAAACAAAATAGTTTAAATGGACAACACATACATAACCTACAGCTATATAATGGAATTAATTTATTTGCATGGCGTTATCGTCAAGATCTAAACTATAATAATAATAATAATTCTTTTTCTATAAACCAGCAATATGTATATAGGACACTTAGAAATATTAATTCCATTTTAACTATGGGTGATTTCTATGCTTATTCTCCTAACTTAAACACTTATAAAATACTAGGCGTGCAAATCAATAGCGATAATGCAATGAAAGATGGCTCTCTAGTAGGTTATGCACCCATTATAAGTGAAACCGCCTATACCTATGCAGAAGTTAGCATTGAGCAAAATGGAGAAACACTATATAGCACATCTGTACCTCCTGGGCCATTTACTCTTAATAACCTTCCCTCTTTAGGTACAAATGGTGAATTAGTATTAATTATAAAAGAAGAAAATAGCGAAGTAAGAAAGAAGAAAATCTGGAATTATTCTTCACAGTATTTATTAAGAAAGAACCAATGGAATTATTACTATACTATGGGTTTAGTAAACAATCCTCAAAAAAAACAGTTTCCTTCTAATAAGAAAAAAGAACTATTAACTCAATTGAATTTAAGCTATGGAGTGAGCAATTATTTAACGACAATGATAGGAGCTGAAAAAAAAGGAGATGATATTAAAGCACTTATTGGAAATACCCTAGGATTAAATATCCTGGGTATAGTCTCATTAGAAAACGCTTGGATAAGAGAGAAATATCATCAACAATATCAGTCCAATAAGATTAATTACCAAAAAGTATTTTCTATGGAAAATACAACTATTTCATTAAACTCATCATTCTACTTTAGATTTAAAGAGAATTATGCTGTAAATAAAGAATATAAGAAATATGATTTAGGATTTCACTTTTCACAATCATTAAATAATAATATTGCTTTAACGTTGGGGTATAATATTGCAACCTATTATCACTCAAAAGAAAAAAGCCAACGACTTTTTATTAATACTAGTTCAAATTATAAAAAACTTTCCTATTCATTAGAGCTAGAGAATAGCAAAGATCAGTACAGCAATAATAATCAATTATCAATTTTTTTAAATTATCCTATTGGTCAAGATCTCTCTCATTGGGTAACAGCAAGGATCAATTATGATAATAGAGAAAAATATTTTCATGAGAATATTTCATTTAGTGGAAATACATTAGAAAATAATCGGTTAAATTATAACCTTAATTTTTCTAAAAATAATAAAGAACACTTAGATTCATCAATGAAAATTAGTTATTTAAGTAGGATAGCCAAACTAAATATAAACTCTCGATTTAATAAAGATAGTTATTCTTTAGGCTATGGACTCAATGGCGGCATTGTGTTTCATAATGGAGGAGTAACTTTAGCCCAAGATCTAAATGATAGTTTTGCTATCCTAAATTTTGCAGGTGCTAAGAAAGTAAAAATAATAGGAAAGCCAACAATAGAATCAGACCGAAGAGGTTATTTAATCATTCCTAATTTAACTAGTTACCATAACAATAAGTTCCACATTGATGCGAAATCATTAGATTATAATTATAATATTGATAATTATAGCTATCATTTAATTCCTACTAAAGGAGCTATTATTGCAAAAAATATTAAGATAACTAAAGGAGAAAGTGCTTTATTTACATTTAACCAAAACATTCCTTTTGGTGCAACAGCCTATGTGAAAAATTCTGATGGCACCCTATCCGATATATCCTATGTAAATGAAGATAATAAATTATATATTTCTAATTTACCCATCTTAGGAAAGATTTTTGTAAAATGGGGAAGTTCCAACAAACAACAGTGCTCATTTAACTATCAATTAAATGATAATGAAAAACAAAATAGAATTTATTTTAAAACTGTAAATTGCATTAAAGAGGAATAATATATAAAAATGAAATACATTATTATTTTAATTTATTTACTCTCATTCCATTGTTATTCTGATGAATCAAAATTTAGCAACAATTGCGTTTATGACGATATAAAAGACAATGGTTTTATTCCAGTACATAATATTAGATTTAAAGCTAGTGATATTGATTTAGGTGTCGATATTGGCCAACCTATCGCAGAAATGAGTTTTACTGATGCCGCTCTATCTACGTCAATTCTTCATTGTAAAAAGGAAGTTGATCTAAAATTAATCATTAACGCAAGGCATTATAAAGATGATATTTTCAAAACAAATATTCCAGGAGTTGGCTTTAAGATATCATTTAATAAAACACCTTTTAACTTAGTAGGCGATGAGTTTAATGTAACGCCTGAATATGCAAATGTCTGTAACGCTCAAACTAGAAAAGAAGGATATAAAAATATTTATTGTACTGATAGTTGGCCAAGACTATATATTCAATTAATAAAAATAGGTGAAATCGTTCTAGAACCTCTGAGCGACATATTTGTTATAGATGATTTTCTTGTTTATACATTAGATAATAAAAAATTTACTTATAATAATTTGATTATTGAGAAGCCTCAGAATAAAGTTTGCGAACTTAATATTGAACAACCTAATATTGAATTAGCGCCTGTAGAAAAAAACAGTTTAAGCGATTCAATACCCGCTAATGAAACACATTTTTCTATTGGTGTTATTTGTAACCAAGATACATTAGTTTCATTAAAGCTTGATGCACCTGCTATTTATAAAAGTAGAAATACTAATTTATTAACACTTCTAAATAATGGCACCCCTTCTGGGGTAGGTTTATCAATTAAACATAATGATAATAAATATTATTTAGGTAATGTTATTTATAATAGCGTTCATAGAACACCTTCGACGGAATATACTTTTCCTTTTTCAGTAGGTTATGTGAAAATGAGTGAAAACATCTTGCCTGGCAAGGTAACATCACAAATTAATGTAAACTTAGAATATAAATAATTTATTTCCCCTATGAAAAAACATTTAACTCCTATTATCATGTTATTAATATTACTACCTGTGTTTTCTGTAAATGCTTATTATATCTATGAAACTAGCTGTGAATACATAATGGATGATAATAAATCAAAAGAGAACCAAGAAGTTATATTGAAGATATCAAATTGTCCATCAATAATAAAAAACGCTAATAGAATATTGAATATTAAAAAGAACACTGCCATTTCAATAAAAAATAGCGCAATAACATCTTTTATCTTAGACAGTAATAAAGTGGTTTTAGCTGACAATATTAATGATCAATTTACCATTTCAGTACATTATCAATAATAGTAGTATATAAACCCACAATGGCTATAACTCACCATTGTGGGTTTATCTATCAGCTTTAACTTAATGAGATAGACTCAATAGCTTGTAAGATGCGTTTATCAGAGATGGGATAAGGCGTTCCTATCTGTTGAGCAAATAAACTCACTCTTAATTCCTCTATCATCCAACGAATATTTTGTACCTCTTCTTGCTGTTTTTGCTTCTCGGTTAACTTAGCTAACCACTGTTGCCACTGCAAAATGACATTTTCAACTCGGCTCATTTGTGCTCTATCACGGTTAGGATCAATCGCTAATTTCTCCATACGTTTTTCAATGGCACTGAGATAGCGAGGAATATCCGCAAGTCGTTTCCAGCCATGGGATGTGACAAATCCGGGAAAAACTAATTGATTAAGTTGTGCTTTAATATCAGACAATGCAAAAGCAACACTAATATCGACCCGCCCTTTTAAGCGTTTATTTATTGCAAATACCTGAGTTAAAATAGATTCAACTTGTTTAGCAATTTCGACAACAACATCGTTTAATTCAGCACGGACATAATCTTGGAGTTTTTGATATTGCTCTTCTTGCCATATTAATCCCCCATAAGAAGCAATGAGTTTATCAACCCCACAAGCGATACAGTCATCAATCAGATCTAGCACCTTGCCATAAGGATTAAAATAAAGACCTAATTTTGCTTTATTAGGCAATTTTTCATGCAAGTATTTAATGGGGGAAGGAATATTAAGTAGTAATAACCGTCTTATCCCCTGCCACATTGCCGCTTGTTGCTCTGTTTCTGTTTCAAATAGCTTGATACCAACACTATTCTTTTCATCCACTAATGCCGGATAGGCTTTAACTGAATAGCTACCACGCTTTTGTTCGTAGCGTTGTGGCAAGTCACCAAAACTCCAAATATGTAAATCTTGCTGCTCAATACCATCATCTGCTACCGCTGATAATGTTTCTTGAACTTTGTCCTTTAAACGTGCTTTTAACTGATTAAGATCTTTTCCTTCCGCAAGGGTTTTATTGTTGTCACCAACAACTCGAAAAGTCATTTTTAAGTGATCGGCCACTTGCTCAAGTTGCCAACTATCACGTTCGACCGTAACGCCGGTCATTCTACGTAGCTCTTTTTCTAATTTATCGAGTAATTCACCTTCAGGGGTAACCACTCGTTCTAAAAAAGCTGAAGCGTAGTTAGGCGCAGGAACAAAATTACGACGTATAGGTTTAGGTAATGATTTTATTAAGGCAACGACTAATTCATGACGAATACCCGGAATTTGCCAATCAAAACCTTCATCTTTAACCTGATTTAAAATCGGTAATGGAATATGGACAGTGACACCATCTGCTGCTGTACCTGGCTCAAACTGATAAGTTAAGCGTAATTTTAAATTATCTTGATGCCAATAATTTGGATAATCTAATGCACTAACACGTTTAGCATCTTCTTTGATAAGCATGCTTTTTTCAAAGCTCAGCAAATCAGGTGAATTCTTTTGCGCTATTTTCCACCATTTATCAAAATGGCGGGTAGAGATAACATCTTGTGGTATTCGTTGATCGTAGAATGTAAACAGCGTTTCATCATCTACCAAAATATCGCGACGACGTGATTTATGCTCTAACTCTTCAACCTCGGTACGTAATTTTAAATTTTCACGGAAAAAAGCATGTCGAGTTTGCCAATCGCCTTCTACCAACGCATGGCGAATAAATAACTCTCGACATAATAGTGGATCAATTTTGCCATAATTTACTAATCGTGAGGCCACAATAGGTAAACCATATAAGGTGACTTTTTCATTAGCCATTACCGCACCCTGTACTTTTGACCAATGAGGCTCACTATAGTGATATTTAACTAAGTGGGTCGCGATAGGTTCAATCCATTCCGCTTCAATACGTGCAGCAATACGCCCCCATAACCGTGATGTTTCGACTAATTCTGCCACCATGGCCAATTTGGGCGGTTTTTTAAATAACCCAGAGCCGGGATAAATAGCAAAACGCGCATTTCTCGCGCCAGTAAACTCTTGCTTATCGCTATCTTTTTGTCCGATATGTGATAATAGCCCACTTAATAAAGCCACATGAATACTTTTAAAATCGGCCGGTTGGCTATTAATTGGAAAACCTAATTCCTTCACAACTTGGCGTAGTTGCGTATAGACATCTTGCCATTCCCTAACTCGCATAAAGTTTAAAAACTCTTGGCGACAGTGTTTCCGAAACTGAGAGTGACTCAACTCTTTCTGCTGAGTTTTTAAATAGTCCCATAAATTGAGTAACGAAAGAAAATCTGAATCTTTATCTTGGAAACGACGATGTTTTTCATCTGATGCTTGTTGCTTATCCATCGGTCTTTCACGAGGATCTTGAATAGAAAGCGCCGATGTGATCACCATTAATTCTCTAACTGCACCATATTTGCGCGCTTCAAGAACCATTCTCGCTAATCTTGGATCGATAGGAAGCTGAGCTAATTGTTTCCCCATCGGCGTCAAACGATAAGCACCTTTATTATCAGTACCCTCTTGTAAGGCACCCAGCTCTTCTAATAAGCGTACACCATCTTGTATATTGCGTTTATCGGGCGCTTGTACAAAAGGAAATCCGCTAATATCCCCTAATCCTATCGAGGTCATTTGTAAAATAACCGAAGCAAGATTGGTTCTTAGTATTTCAGGATCGGTAAATTGCGCACGGGAAATAAAATCATCTTCAGAATAAAGACGAATACAAATACCATCAGAAACACGACCGCAACGCCCTTTTCTCTGATCCGCAGAAGCTTGAGAGATAGGCTCTATGGGTAAGCGCTGAACTTTGGTTCGATAACTATATCGACTAATACGTGCATAACCCGTATCAATCACATATTTAATGCCCGGTACCGTAAGAGAGGTTTCGGCAACATTGGTTGCTAATATGATGCGTCTTCCGGTATGAGGCTGAAATATCCGGTTTTGCTCACTATTAGAAAGACGAGCAAATAGGGGTAAAACTTCGGTATGACGCAGTTGTAATTTATTTAATGCCTCTGCGGTATCCCTTATCTCACGCTCACCGCTCATAAAAATAAGAATATCACCCGCACTTTCTCTACTTAACTCGTCAATCGCATCAATAATGCCCTCAGTCATATCCTTATCACTATCCAAAGCGTCACCACCAATAGGACGATAGCGCACTTCGACCGGATAAGTTCGGCCAGATACCTCAATAATAGGAGCTTGATTAAAATGCTTAGAAAAACGCTCAGGATCGATAGTGGCAGAAGTAATAATCACTTTTAAATCTGGGCGTTTGGGCAAAAGCTGCTTTAAATAACCAAGAATAAAGTCAATATTTAAGCTACGCTCATGGGCTTCATCGATAATAATAGTATCATATTGTAATAACAGCTTATCTTGTTGTAGTTCAGCTAATAAAATCCCGTCAGTCATTAACTTAACCAGCGTGTTATCACCAACATGATCACTAAAACGAACTTTATAACCGACAGACTCACCTAATGTTGTGTTTAATTCATGAGCAATTCGCTCTGCGACAGAGCGCGCAGCTAAACGTCGAGGCTGCGTATGCCCAATATACCCTTTTACGCCTCGCCCTAATTCGAGACAAATTTTCGGGATCTGAGTTGTTTTACCCGATCCCGTTTCTCCTGCAATAATAACCACTTGGTTATCTTTGATTGCATTGTAGATAGCCTCTTTTTTCTGGCTAACAGGCAAGTTTTCTGGATAAACAATTTTAGGACAGTGAGCTTGTCGATTTAATATACGCTGTTTTGCAACAATAATATCCTGCTCAATCTCGCTTAATACCGCCTGTTTCGACGTTTCTTTACTTATTTTATCAACGCCACGTAAGCGTTTTCTCAATCGTTGCTGATCCCGCAACGAGAGTTGCTCTATCTCTTTGTAGAGCATCGCAGATGATAGTGCCACCTTTTGTTATCCTTTTTGAGGTTTATTTAACCAAATAATATTGTTGCCATGATATCACAACAGCCAATTTGCACATAAAGGGTTGATGAATTTTCTTATTCTATGAATATATATAATCAATAAATTTGAATAGCATATTCAAACGATTATGGTGTGAAATTTTTCAGATAAGATAAAATTTGGTCTATATAAACATAACAGATATTTACCGAGAGAATAAAATGAACAAGCTTCTTGTACTAAAATCCAGTATTTTAGAAAATTACTCGCACAGCAATAAAATGGCTGACTATCTAATAGAAAATTGGCAAAAGCATCACCAAAATGATCTCATTACCCTACGTGATCTGGCAAAAGATCCCATTCCCATTTTAGATCAAGCCACATTATTTGCTTTTGGCAAAGATACGGCTATGTTATCGGAACAACAAAAAGCCGCTAGAGCACTCTCTGATACATTAATTAATGAATTAAAAACACATGATATTATTGTGATCACGGCGCCTATGTATAATTTCACCATCCCTTCTCAATTAAAACACTATATTGATTTTATTGCGCGTGCAGGCGAAACTTTTAAAT